>NZ_CANQYJ010000015.1 GCF_947628055.1 uncultured Rikenella sp. | reverse complement strand
TTGCGATCCTTTGGATCGCCGACCTCCGCGCCCAGCGGCGAAGCCGCTCGGGGGGTGGGCGCGAGGTCGAACTGAGGTGCAGTAGAGCGGTCTATTGCCCGGCCCAAAGAAAGCTTGATGCAAGAGGACTGCGGAGCCTAAGGAGTAGCGTAGCTATCTGAAAGTCTTTTGGGTACCTTTTCTTCAGAATCGACGCTGCCAGCGAGAGCAGAGCGGGCTTGCTAGCTCTGCCGAGCGGCGAGGAGGAACCGAGCAGCGTTCCAAGGGCAGAGGCCGCTGGCGGACTATGCCGAGGTAGCGCGAGGAAGCCGGAGGCAAAACAAGCGTAGCGCAGTTAAAGAGAACAGTTCCCTCCCAAGCACACGTACAATAAAACCTACGGTTAATTTCGGGTAGAAATCTTCCGATGACAGGCCGGAGCCATCCCGGACGGAGGGTGCCGCTCGGCACTCGAGCCAGGCTGTAACTACCTTAAACAGTCCCCGCTGGCTCCGGCCTTTTGGAATCGAAAACCGCAATCATTTCCCCCGTGCCGGTGGAAATTCGTTTTGGCTGCGATCTTCCTCTGTCGGGCCGCAGCCTCCCGCAGCGGAGGCCCGCAATTTCTCTTCGTTCCATTGCGCTCCCCGCCGGCTGCGTCCTGAAATTGTACCTACCTTAAAGACCGCGCGCTGGAGGAAATTCGGTTCAAAAGCAATTTATGTTTTTGAACGATTTCCTCCAGCCGTCGCGCGCGGTGCCGCTCAGCACGCAAACCGAGAGCTTATTCCGCTATATAACGAGGAAACAGCCCTCAGGCCGGGCAAGCCCCGCTTAAATTAAGTCCTCTCAAACTCCAATAAAAGCCTCAACAGGCCACACGCAGGAGAACCCCCCGATTCCCCTCTTTCAGTGTGGTGCTGCCGGAACACACAAACCGGGTTATAACTGCTCTAAAGCCCTCAGGCGGGCAGGCTGCGCGTCCCGCGAGCCGGCGATACACCGCATCGTCCTGCGTTTTATCAAACACAGAGAAGATCGAACGCGGAGAAGAACCGAAAAAAGCGTATCTTTGTAAACGCGTTTCCCAGTCATACAAGCAGGAGACGCCGATAAGGAGAACGACCGATGAACAACAACGCCAAGATTTTGTACATCTGCCAGGAGGCAGTGCCCTATCTTCCGGAAAATGACATTTCGGCCCTGTGCCGCCACCTGCCCCAGGCCATGCAGGAACGCGGAGCCGAGATCCGCATATTCATGCCCCGCTGGGGATGTATCAACGAGCGGCGCAACCAGTTGCACGAAGTGATCCGGCTTTCCGGGATGAACCTCATCATCGACGACACCGACCACCAGCTCATCATCAAAGTCGCCTCGATACCGAGTGCAAGAGTGCAAGTCTACTTTATCGACAACGAAGACTTTTTCAAGCGGAAAGCCACCTGGGTCGACGCCGAAGGAAACTATTTCGAGGATAACGAAGAACGAGCCATCTTTTTTGCCCGCGGCGTGCTGGAGACCGTCAAGAAACTGCGCTGGGCGCCGAATATCGTACACTGCCACGACTGGTTCACCGCAATCGTGCCGGTATACCTGAAAAAGATATTCCGCAACGACCCGATATTTCGAGACCTGAAAATCATCGTTTCGGTGTATGACGACCCGTTCCCGGGTAGCCTGAATGCCGATCTGACAGATAAACTCATTCAGGAAGGCATCAAGCCGGGCGACCTCGAAGGACTTGCGGACCCAAGCTACACTAACCTGATGGAATTCGCCATCCGGTATGCCGACGCCGTGGTTATCGGCAGCGAAGAGATACAGCCCGAACTGCGCGCTTGTATCGACACATCCGGCAAACCCGTGCTGCCGTATGCCGGGAAAGAAAATTACGAGGACGCTTACGCCGAATTTTATGAAAAACTGCTTGAAAAATAAACCCTTTTTCCGTCGGTCGGGAAGCGTTCTGGTGGGCCTCTTCTTATCGGGAAGCCTTCTGACGGCATGCACCGACAAGAACGAGATGTTCGGAAACGACATGATCCCCCCGTCGCAGCAGATGGGAAGCGCCATCGACTCCACCGTCTCCGTTCAGACCTACGTGGCGACCTGCGACTCGCTCGACACCAATATATCCGGATTCTACCAACCATTCATGGGATCGTACATCGACCCCATCGTCGGGCGGACCGACATCGCCGTTTTCACGAACTACTCGCCAAACGGCTTTGAACACTCGCACTACTTCGGCGAGAATCCGGTGATCGACTCCATGCGCTATGCGATTGCCTTCTCCGGCGCGATGGGAGATACCGCACAGACCGTGACCGTCGATGTCTACGAAGTGAAAGAAGGCATCCAATTCTACCAGGACAGCGCCTACTTCAGCAATTTCGACATGACACCTTATATCAGCGCCCAGCCCCTCTTTTCGTTTGAACAGAAAGGGGCGGGGACTGCATACGGGAAATTGCCGAAAGAATTTGCCGAACGGATGCTCGACAATACGCAAGACCAGACCAACGTTTATTACAACGACACGGCATTTCACCGGAAATTTCCGGGCTTTTATTTCAAATTCAGGCAGCCCGTGACGTCGGGAGAGGGGCAGATGCTCCAGCTCGACCTGTCGCAGAGCGCCATGTTCCTCTTCTACCACAACACCGGGCCGGAGAAACCGGATACGCTCCAGCAAAGATTCTGGTTCTTCGGAGACTACACTTACGACTACGTCAGTTTCTCGACCATCGGACACGACTACACCTTCGCCGATCCGTCGAAAGGCGGCGTGACACCGGCTGAGATCGGCGATACCGTCCAGGCTTCCGAATACGTTTATGTGCAGGGGCTGGCCGGGTTGATGGGGCTGCTCGAGATAGACCGGGAAGCCCTCGACCGGCTGAAACGGAAGACGGAAGAAGCGGGATACTCCCATATCGCCCTGCATCGGGCTGAGTTGCAAGTGACCCTGGTCGATTCGGGGATGGAACAGTACGACCGCTCGTTCTCTTCGCTGGGCATTTATTACAACATGCTCGCATATGACTTCCTGGCGGAATACAACCCGGTGATGGACGCCGTTACAAACAGCGGATACTCGTCCTGGCTGGGCGGTGCGCTGAACCGGTCCCGAGGAGTGTACACATTCGACATCACCTCGTATGTACAGCGCCTGCTGACCGGAAAGGAAAACCGGTACACGACCCAGCTGCTGCCGGCTTATACTTTCCGGAACCATTTCTTCCGGAGCTGGATATACGGGACGGCTTCGGCATATCCGCCGCGGTTAGTGCTGACTTATACCATGATTAAATAAACCCGTTGCAGAAGCGGAATTTTACATATAACCTAAAGGACAGCCCCCTTTAGGTTTTACTTTTTCAGAGAGATATGCAGGAAAACTTAGTGATCGTCGAGTCGCCGGCCAAAGCCAAGACCATCGAGAAGATACTCGGGGACAAATACACCGTGAAATCGAGCTTCGGCCACATCCGCGACCTGAAGAAAAAAGGGCTCAGCATCGACATCGCCCGCGGGTTCGAGCCGGAGTACGAAGTTTCGCCGGACAAGGTGAAAGTGGTGAGCGAATTGCGGAAATTATCGAAAGAGGCACAGATCGTGTGGCTCGCCTCCGATGAAGACCGCGAGGGAGAGGCCATTGCCTGGCACCTGAAAGAGACCTTGCAGCTGCCGGACGACAAAGTCCGGCGGATCGTATTTCACGAGATTACGAAAAACGCCATCCTGCACGCCGTCGAGAATCCGCGGCAGGTGGATCGGAATTTAGTCAATGCGCAGCAGGCCAGACGGGTGTTGGACCGGTTGGTGGGGTTCGAGTTGTCGCCGCTGTTGTGGAAGAAAGTGCGGCCGTCATTGTCGGCGGGGCGGGTTCAGTCGGTGACCGTGCGGCTGATCGTCGAACGGGAACGCGAGATTATGGCTTTCGAGGGGAGCGACTATTACCGCGTCGTGGGGGAATTTGCAACGGCAGACGGGGCAGTTTTCAAAGCCGAACTCAACACCCGGTTCGGGACTGAGGTTGAGGCGCAGGCATTTTTGGGCGCTATCGCTTCGCCCGACGCGACCTTTACCGTCTCGGCCGTCGAGACCAAGCCGGGCAAACGGACGCCTGCGCCGCCGTTCACCACTTCCACTTTGCAGCAGGAGGCGGCAAGGAAATTAGGGTTCTCCGTGAGCCAGACCATGAGCGTCGCGCAGCGGCTTTACGAGGCAGGGCTGATTACCTATATGCGTACCGACTCGGTACACCTGTCGTCGCTCGCTATCGGGGCGGCGAAAGAGGCGGTTACTACTCTTTTCGGTGCCAAGTACCACAAAACCAGACAGTATACCACCAAGAGCAAGGGAGCGCAGGAGGCGCACGAGGCGATACGGCCTACCTATATCGACCGGCGCGAAGCGGGGACGACGGCGCAGGAGCGGCGGCTCTACGACCTGATCTGGAAACGGGCCGTGGCCAGCCAGATGGCCGATGCGGAATTGGAGAAGACGACAGCGCAGATTGCGATCTCGAATCGGGCCGAGAAATTCGTCGCTTCCGGCGAGGTGATCACTTTTGACGGATTTCTGCGGCTTTATATGGAGTCGCACGACGATGACAGCGCCGCAGCCGCTTCCGACGACGGGTCTATCCTTCCGGTTTTGGCGAAAGGCTCCGCGGTGGTGCGGGGGCAGGTGGTGGCCACGCAGCGGTTTGCACAGCGGCCGCCGAGGTATTCCGAAGCCAGTTTAGTGAAACACCTCGAGGAGCTGGGGATCGGCCGGCCTTCAACCTATGCGCCCACGATTTCGACGGTCATCAACCGCGGCTATGTGGTCAAGGAGGATCGCCCCGGGGTCAAGCGGGATTATGCGATTCTGACCTTGTCGAAAACCGGGGCGGTCAAACGCACCGAAAAGAGCGAAATGACAGGGGCGGAGAAAAACAAACTCTTTCCGACCGACATCGGGATGTTAGTGACGGACTATCTGTCGGAACATTTTGCGACGATTCTGGATTACAATTTCACGGCGAAGGTTGAAAAGGAGTTCGACGAGATTGCGGAGGGGGGCTTGGACTGGCGGCGGATGTTGGCGGCTTTCTACGAGCCGTTCCACGGACATGTGGACGATGCGGAGGGGGAAACCGATTATGTTCGTTCCGAACGGCTGTTGGGGGTGGATCCGAAGACGGGGAAGAATGTCTATGCGCGGGTGGGGAAGTTCGGGCCGATGGTGCAGCTGGGGGATACGCCGGCGGCGACGACGAAAGGGGGTTCGGCCTCTGCCGTCAGATTGCCGGATGCGGAAAAGCCGCGTTATGCTTCGCTGCTCAAGGGGCAGATGGTGGCGACGATTACGTTGGAGGAGGCGCTGGCGTTGTTCGAGCTGCCGCGGACGCTGGGCGAGTATGAGGGGAAGACGGTGACGGTGGCTGTGGGGCGGTTCGGGCCGTATGTGCGGCATGACGGGAAGTTCGTGTCGCTCAAGGTGCGCGAGGGGGACGATCCGTACACGATCGACCTGGCGCGGGCTGTGGCGTTGATCGAGGAGAAGCGCGAGGCGGAGCGGAATCGGGTGATCCGGGTTTACGAGGCGGAGGATATTCAGGTGCTCAACGGGCGTTGGGGACCGTATATCGCGCACGGGGGGGCGAATTACAAGATTCCGAAGACATTGCTGGCGAAGCGGGAGGCGGCTTCGTTGACTCTCGACGAGCTTCGCGGGCTGATTGCCGAACAGCAGGCTGCGGGGGGGGGGACGGCATCGAAACGGTCGTCGTTCAAGCGTTCTGCCGGTACTGCACGGGCTAAGAAATAGGCTGTGTGCCGCCAAGTGCGGCTTTCGAGGGGCTGACAACAGGCCGAACACGTATCAATAAGCCTACGCAAAAAGCTCTGCGTGTTCGACCTCGCGCTCACTCTTTAAGGTAGAACAAACTCCCGATTCGGGTGCCGAGCGGCACCGTAAAGGCCGACGTTCCAAAAGGATCGCAACAACAAATAGCCCTACGACAAAATATTTGTTTACATTTGCAGGGAATATGCGGATGTGGTGTAATTGGTAGCCACGCCAGACTTAGGATCTGGTGCCTTGACCGGCGTGGGGGTTCGAGTCCCTTCATCCGCACAAAACGATTAATGGCACCTATTTAGCAGAATTTAATTTCACTATCTTTTCCCAATCTATAGAACCATCTGCTAAACAGTAATTTTGAGTAAATTCTAATGTGAACTTATTAATCAATTTAGAATACGCCTCTAAAAACTCTTCATTCTTCTCTTTTGCTTTATGGCCTAAAGGTTCTATAATATCAATATACAAGGTATCTTCACCTGATATTAAAGACCAGAATTCTTGACCGCATAATTTAAAATAATCTCCTTTATCCGGATTTCTATCTCTTCCATAGCAACATCCGGTTACTTTGATTATATGCAATTTAGAATTACTTGTACGGATGATCTTTTCTGCCTTAGCAAAATCTTTTTTCATTTTTCTAATCTGAGATGTATTGCCCCAATTAGGTCCTGATTTTATTGCAATAGCATATCTTATATGATCTTTATCGAACTCAAGATCAATATCTTCGACCATAGATTTCCACCCGCTGCGTATCTTCTGTTACTTCTGCAACATGCTGAACCGGATGATTTGGTTACACAGGATACGAATGGCAATGTCAGTCGGTATATTTTGTCCCGGCGAGATTTTCTGACGTGGGCGGAATGGCAACATACGGACACTCAGCTGCAACGACTTGCTCGTCCAATAGACCTCGATTCATTGGTACAACAGGCTGCTTATTATGACCGGATGAAATGTATTATCGATCGGTTGGATCTTCGTTCCACGGCTTTGGATGCGCCACGGGGATTGAATCCGATTCTCGACCATATTTACGAAAGTGGACTGTATGAACTCACGCCGGAGATGATCGCTCTGTCCGTACGGACCAAAGAAAAAGAGGAATTGGCAGAAAATCTCTCGACGGCCAATTATTCCACCATTCGGACTTCAGGGTGTACACTTCTAATCGACCGGGTCGAAGAATATAGAGAGCTATATTGACAAGGTATTCCTTCCACTGGAGACAAATATCCAGGAGACACAGGAGGCGATTATTCTCCTCCTGAATAACGAGACAATAGCTGACCGGCAAAAGGTTGCAATTACCCAGAAAGAGGTCACTCGATTGGACGATATAACCGCTATCGCCGACCATGTACTTTGGGTCGATCTGCTCCATAAGGATCGGGTGCAACCGCGATGGAGAAATGTGGTTACATATTGCCAATACGTCGAAAACACGGATGATATTTTAACCGAATTTTTAAATAGGTCGGACAATTATACAGAATTAACGAAGACGATGTTCGATAATGGTATGGAGATGGAGGAAAAACTCCAAAAATCTTTCTCGCTGGCAATTCTGGAAAACGATGCGTTAATCTTGGATAGTTATACCGCTTTATTGAAGAGTATGCCACGGGCTTATTCGCTATGGAAATATTTCGATATAGAAAATTTGGCCGCCGACAAGATCGATGTGTTAATCGGAAAAGGTTTCCTGGCCTTAACGACGGAAAATTACGATCTGTTGAAAGAGTATTTCGCGCCGAAACATATCGCTCTATTGGAATACCATGCCGCACAATTCGATTCTTTTGTCGAACTGTCGAAGATATTCAACGGCTGTTGCAGTCCGATATTTTCAGCCTGGAACAGAAAGTAAGGTTAATCCGTGCAGTGGATGAAGATTTGATTATCGAACAGGAGGCTACCTGTATACAGGCCGGGCGGCTGCTCTATGAGGCGCAGGATCAGGAGGAGTTATCGTTCACCCTGTTGGACCATTTTGTTCGGAATGCCGCAGACCCGGAGCAAAAGGTGCGATTGATGTTGTGGCATTGGTCTACCATGCAGAATGAAGATCAAATCACGACATTACTACGAGTTTGCGGTTCCACCTATAAAAACCTGACTGAAAGTAAAAAACATCCGAAATTCGAGCTAACAGATTATCATAGGCTATTGGCCCAACAATTACAATCGGCCGGTTATATATCTTCTTATTCGGAAGGAAAAAATGTGATTCGGATGAATGCGAAACAAAGGTAAAACCTTATCGAGTGGGTTTTCTGAAAATATTGTTATACGTTTGCTTTAGATTGTCAAAGGCAACAAAGGCCGCCAAAGAACTTAGCAATGCACCCATTAAGGTCTTAGTTTCTGTTGATACTCTCCATTCCAGATCCAGATATGTAACATAGATTATTCCAATAAAATAGAATAGGTAGATAAGGAATCGAAGAATGTCTTTGGAATATATTTTATCATTTCCTATAGCCCATTGGGATTTTCTGTACCATCTATTAATCCAGTTTTCTCCAAATTTTGTAGATAATAGAATAACAATGCATGTGTGGATTGCAAATACACTTGCAATGCCATTTCCTTCTCCAATTTGATAGTTCGCCATCCTTAAACTGACAACGGTAAAACCAACTATTAACCAGCATAATATATACATTCGCATAAAACCTACTATTCCAAATACACAATTCCAGATAGGAATTAAGAATCGGCAGAACTCCTTGACTATGGGGATATTGATGAACAGTTTATTTAACAACCAGAAAGATATGGTTATGCAAAGTCCACATATAATGAAATCTGCTTCTCTGGCAGACAGGTGTGTTTGTTGCATGAATATTTCTTCATATTTAGATATAACCTGCCTTAAGGCGCATGTTACAGACAAAAAATACAACAGCAGGAAAGATATACCTTGGATCTTTTCTAAATTGTCATTTATCCAGTTTCCGAAACGGTTGCAATAGAATCTAAAACGCATAGTTCTAATTTTTAGACAAAGAAATCTAAATATTTTGCATTCCTCGGGCTGTCATAGTCCTCTTTTTCTCGGAAAAATTGTGTTTGAGTCAGAACATTAGCTTGTGGATGCCTAATACAAAGCGTATGCAGGCTACAGCCTTTCGGTGTCCCTTTTTTCAGAGAAAGGACGACCCTGCTCGATTGCAAAAGTAAGGCTAATAAATGTGTAAAAATAAATATTATGAATTAACCTGAAACGGATAGAGCTCAGGGAATAGTCGAGATTGATGGTCGGCAAAATAAGGTAAATAAAATCCGTGTTTCGGCGAATGAGATCAAGGAAACGTCCTATAAGAAAATTCAGGTTCTTGTTTTTCGGAATTTTTTCCAAGAAATGGAGAAAGAAGATTGTCTCCGGCCATTTTTTCGGGCTGAGTTGTAATAAATGATAACAAAAGAGCTATCTTTGCGAAAATGATAACGATTCGATCGTTATTTAAATGTAGTTTTTTGTACCGTCCCGTAAGGGACTGTCGCTTTCTTGAAAGAAAGCGACGCAAAGAACTTTTGAGATAGCTGCGCTACTCCTTAGGCTCCGCAGTCCTCTTGCATTGAGTTTGGTTCGGGGTGCGGGAATCGGGTCGATAAGGGTTAAACCTCATGAGATCGGCCCGATTCCCCGCACCCCGACAAATCAAAGACAAGAGTACCCGGCAGGCTCAAGAGATGCAAGCATCTCAGAAAGTTTGGCTGCGCTTTCCTCCTGGCGTCTCGGCCATTCGAGCAAGCTTGACGGCACTCGGCTGCTGCGTCGGTTTTCTGGTTCTCGCTAACTGCGCTCCGCTTGTTTTGCCTCCGGCTTCCTCGCCGCTCTCAGGGTAGAGGCGGCCCGGTTCGAGTGCCGAGCGGCACCGCTGGCAGCGTCGGTTGTTCACAACCGAGCAGCGTTCCGAGAGCAGAGGCCGCAGGCGGGCTATGCCGAGATAGCGCGAGGAAAACGAGCGTAGCGAAGTTAAAGAGAACAGTTCCCTCCCGAACACGTACAATAAAACCTACGAAAATAGACCGAAACAGTGATGGATTATCAACAGATTATCGATCAGATTAAAACGATGTATCCGGGTTATGCGGGGCAGGGCTTCGTGCCGTTGCACGCCGCTACTTTTTCCGGGAACGAGAAGAAATATTTGAACGAATGTATCGATACGACATTTGTATCCAGCGTCGGCGAGTTCGTTAATCGTTTCGAGCGGGAGATCGCTGGATATACCGGGGCGGCACGGGCAGTGGTGTGCGTGAGCGGAACGAATGCCCTGCACATGGCCTTGATGCTGGCCGGGGTGGAGCGGGGGGATGAAGTGATTACCCAGCCATTGACATTTATTGCCACGGCCAATGCCATCTCGTATTGCGGAGCGCATCCGGTGTTTTTGGACGTGGATCGGGATACGATGGGACTGTCGCCGGCAAAAATGAAGTCATGGATAGAGGCACATGCTTTCGTAAAAGACCGTCAATGCTATAACCGGGGGACCGGGCGGAGGATCAAGGCATGCGTGCCGATGCACACGTTCGGACATCCGGTGCACCTCGATGAACTGGTTGCGTTATGCAGAGAGTGGCATATCGAACTCGTCGAAGACGCAGCCGAGAGCCTGGGATCGTTCTATAAGGGGCGGCATACCGGGACATTCGGTCGGGTCGGGGTGTTGAGTTTCAACGGGAACAAAACCATTACCACGGGCGGGGGCGGGATGCTCTTGTTCAACGAGGAGAATGTCGAGTTGGCAGAGCGGGCCAAGCACCTGACGACACAGGCCAAAGTGCCGCACCGGTGGGAGTTCGTACACGATGCGGTGGGGTACAATTACCGGATGCCGAATATCAATGCGGCATTGGGATGCGCGCAACTGGAATGTTTGCCGGCCTATGTCGAATCCAAACGGAAAGTGGCGGCGGAATATGCAGCCTATTTTTCGCAACCGGAGGTGCAGGCGCGATACGGCGGAATCGAGTTTTTCAGCGAGCCGGCAGAGTGTCGGAGCAATTATTGGCTCAATGCGATTATCCTGCCGGATCATGAAGCGCAGCTCGCTTTTTTGACACAGACCAATGATGCGGGGGTGATGACGCGGCCGATTTGGGAGCTGATGAACCGGCTGCCGATGTTCGGCGCGTGCGAATGCGGGAATCTTTCTACGGCAGAGTGGCTGGCCGATCGGGTGGTCAATATTCCCAGCAGTGTCAGATTGTAAAATGATTCGATTCATCGGGTATGGATACGGAACAAACGAAACGACGACCGGTCATTTTGATCGGCGGCGGCGGCCACTGCAAGTCGGTGATTGACGCGGCTGAGTCTGCCCGGTATCCCGATAGCGAGCCGGTTTTTAAAATCGTCGGCATACTCGATACGGCGGATAAGGTCGGGACCGACGTTTTGGGCTATCCGGTGATCGGGACGGACGACGATATACCTGCTTTGATCGGCTCCATGCCCGGAGTGCATTTCGTAATTACCGTCGGACACATCAAAACGGCGCGTATCCGGCAGGCGATTGCTGCCCGAGTGGTTGAGGCGGGAGGCCGTTTTGCCACGATCGTCGCTTCGACCGCTCATGTTTCGCGGCATGCTGTTTTAGGGGAGGGGAGCGTGGTGTTGCATGGCGCCATGGTCAATGCGGGCGCGGAAGTCGGGAAACAATGTATTGTCAATACACTGGCCAATATCGAACACGACGCGAGGGTCGGGGATTTCTGCCATATCTCGACCGGGGCGATGGTCAATGGCGACTGCGCTGTGGCGGGAGGGGTGTTTTTGGGGTCGCAATCCGTGATGCTCAACGGAGCGAGGATCGACGGCGAGGGGTCGATTGTCGCGGCGGCTTCGTTTGTGCGGAAAACGATAACCATACCGGGAATTTATGCCGGAAATCCGGCGATATTGATGAAACGACTATGACACTCCATTCGCCGAAACATACCCTTATTATTGCAGAGGCGGGGGTGAATCACAACGGTTCCCTGGACTTGGCCCGGCAGCTTATCGACGCGGCGGCTGAGGCAGGGGTGGACTATGTCAAGTTTCAGACCTTTCGGGCAGAACGGCTCGTTACCCGCACCGCCCGGCAAGCGGCCTATCAGAGCCGCAATCTCGGGGCTTCCCATTCCTCGGCGACCGGCGATTCGCAATACGAGATGCTCAAAGCGCTGGAACTTTCTTCCGACGATCATAGGACATTAATTGACCATTGCCGGGCTCGGAATGTGCGATTCCTTTCCACTGCCTTTGACTTGGAAAGCATCGATTTCCTGGGATCGGCAGAGGTCGGATTATCTCTGTGGAAAGTGCCCAGCGGCGAGATCACCAACTTTCCGTATCTGCGGGCGATCGGGATGACCCGGAAACCGGTGATTTTGTCCACCGGCATGGCCACGCTTGACGAAATCGAACAGGCGATCGGCGTGCTGACCCGGTTCGGAACCCCGCACGACCAAATTACATTGCTGCATTGCACCACCGAATACCCCGCGCCGAAAGAGCAGGTCAATCTGCGCGCCATGGATACGATGCGAACCCGCTTCCGTTTGCCGGTCGGATACTCCGACCATACGCAGGGCATCGAAATACCCATTGCCGCTGTCGCGATGGGGGCGACCGTGATCGAGAAACACTTTACGCTCGACCGGAACCTGCCGGGACCGGATCATCGGGCTTCGCTCGAACCGGACGAACTGAAAGCTATGGTGCAAGCCATACGTCAAGTCGAATCCGCACTCGGTTCCGGATCGAAAGAACCCGTCGAAGCGGAACGGGCGAATATCCCGATTGCGCGGAAATCGATTGTCGCAGCGACGTTTATTCGGCAGGGCGACCAGTTTACCGAAGAAAACCTTACGGCAAAACGTCCGGGAACCGGCCTTTCGCCGATGCAGTGGGAGACGGTTGTGGGGCAGACGGCCATACGCGATTTTGAACCCGACGAGCCGATCGAGTTATGAAGAAAATCTGCATCATCACCGGCACCAGAGCCGAATGGGGGTTGCTGACCCGGCTGGCCGCATTCATACAAGCCGATCCGGCGTTGCAGCTCCAGATCGTGGCCACGAATATGCACCTCTCGCTGAAATACGGGGAGACTTATCGCGAGATCGAAGCCGACGGATTTGCGATCGACTACCGTGTGCCGATGGATGCACCGGAAGATACTCCGCGGGGTACCGTGCTGTCGATGGGCGAGGCGTTGAACGGGTTTGCAGGGGCGTATGACGCATTACGGCCCGACCTGATTGTGGTGTTGGGGGACCGGTACGAGATTCTGTGCGCGGTGGAGGCGGCCTTGATTTACCGTATCCCGGTGGCGCACTTGCATGGCGGGGAAATTACGGAAGGGGCTTTCGACGACGCGATACGGCATGCCATCACGAAGATGTCGCACCTCCATTTTACCTCCACGGAGGCTTATCGGCAGCGGGTGATTCAATTGGGCGAACAGCCGGATACGGTGTACAATGTGGGGGCCATAGGGGTGGACAATATCAAACGGATTCCGCTTTGGCCGCGGGAACAAACCGAACGCAGCCTGAACGATTTTCCGATAGACCGGCAGACTTTATTGGTTACCTATCATCCGGTGACGCTTGAACATAATACTGCCGGGATGCAGATCGAAGCCTTGCTCTCTGCTTTGGATCACACCATGCGGGAATACATCGGGGTGCGGATTATCTTTACGATGCCCAATTCCGACACCGGAAACGGCGTCATTGCCGAACGGATACGGGCCTGGTGCGATGCACCGGAGCGGGCGGAACGATGCGTATGGTTTACTTCGCTGGGGCTGAAACGGTACCTCTCCGTTTTGCAGTATATCGGCGGGGTGGTGGGAAATTCGAGTAGCGGGATTATCGAAGTGCCGAGTTTCCATATTCCCACGATCGACATCGGCGACCGGCAGAAAGGGCGACTGGCGGCGGCAAGTGTGGTGCATTGCGAACCGGATCGCACAGCCATAATTGAAAAATTATCGCTACTTTTAAACGACGAAATTCCGACGGACGGAACGAACCCTTACGAACGGCCGGATACGGCACGACGCATATACGAAATCATCAAGTGCAGGGCGGGGCAGGTTGCCGTGCAGAAACATTTTTACGATCTTCCCTTGACAGATGAGCGATATTGAACGACATATCATTCCTCAAACCGCCACCGTGCTGGATGCCATACGGATGCTCAATGACATCTCGGTCGATCTGGCACTGACCCTGTTCGTGATTGATCCGGAGACGGGGCGGATGGTCGGCGCTGTTACCGACGGGGATATTCGGCGGGCCATCTCGGCAGGTTGCGGATTGGATTGTTCCATAGTCGAAGCCATGAATACCTCTTTCACGGCTATTCGGGAAGGAGAATTTGATGTCGACATCTTGCGGCGGATCAAAAAAGCGGGGTTTAAACTTGTCCCGATTTTGGATGCCGAGGGGCGTGTCGTTCGGATACTCGATTTTGCTAACGGGCGCTCTTTCCTGCCCATCGATGCCGTGCTGATGGCGGGAGGAAAAGGAGAACGGTTGCGGCCGCTGACCTTGACTACTCCGAAACCGCTGTTGTTGGTGGATGGGAAACCGATTATCGACTATAATATCGAAAATTTTTTGCGGCACGGAATCGAACACATTCATGTGACGACCAACTATTTGGGTGAACAGATCGAAGCGCACTTCGCCGAACCGATCGACGGAGTGCAGGTGCAGTGCGTGCGCGAGCCTCAGTATTTGGGGACGATGGGATCCGTCAAATTCGTACAGGAATGGCATAACGATACGATTTTGGTAATGAATTCCGACCTGTTTACCAATATCGACTTGGCAGATTTCTACTTCCATTTTAAGAAACACGACGCGGATATGAGCGTGGCTGCTGTGCCGTATAACGTCAGTGTGCCGTACGGAATATTCGAGATCGAGAATACGCGTGAGATACGCGGAATACGCGAGAAACCCAATTACCACTACTATGCCAATGCGGGTATATACCTCATTCGGCGCAGCGTGCTGGACGATATGCCGGATGGTGTTTTCTACAACGCTACCGACTTGATGGAACACCTGATCGCCACGGCGCGGCGAGTGATTCGGTTCCCGCTGTCGGGCTACTGGATCGACATCGGCAAGCCGGACGACTTCCGCAAGGTACAGGAGTTGGCACAACACATGAACAAACTGAAGACCGAATTATGAAAGTATTGGCAATTATTCCGGCCCGCGGCGGGAGCAAAGGGTTGCCGGGGAAAAATATCCGTCCGTTGCTGGGCAAACCTCTTATCGGCTGGACTATCGAACAGGCCAAGGCCAGTAAGTATATTACGGAGATATTCGTATCGACCGACTCGCAGGAAATTGCGGATGTCGCTGAGCGATTCGGGGTCTCTGTTCCCGAATTACGACCTGCCGAATTGGCCAGCGATACGGCTCCGTCTTCTGGATTTGTGGTCTATACGATCGAAAAACTCCGCCGGGAGGGGAAAGAGTTCGACTATATCATACTTCTGGAGCCAACCTCGCCTCTTAGAACATCGCGAGATATTGACAGTGCTGTAGAGTTGGCGTTGTCTCATCCGGATAAAGTGGGTGTTGTGAGTTTGGGAAAAGTACATATGGAACATCCGCAAATCGTCAAACGCATCAATGATAACGGTGAGGTAATACCTTATGTGTCTCAGGAACATAAACTTACCCAAAGACAGCAGGCGGATGCAGCTTATTTTCCATATGGAGTGATTTATATGGTTAAAACCGAGCATTTCCTGCAAACGCACGAATTTTACGGTTCAAGATCATTGCCTTACTTTATTGAGCGTTGGCAATGTTACGAGATCGATGATATTTATGACTTTGTGGCCATTGAGGCTATATTAAAACTTACACAAAAATGAAATTTCTCATCATTGGATTAGGCTCAATGGGTAAGCGTCGTGTGCGCTGCCTTCAGGCATTGGGATACATGGATATTACGGGCTTTGACCCTCGGGAAGATCGCCGGGAGGAGGCTGCACGGAAATACGGTATCACAGTGACCCATTCACTCGACACACTTGATTTGGACGGATTCGATGCTTTTATCGTATCAACTCCGCCGGATCGGCATACACCGTATGTCAAACTGGCTATCGATCATCGCAAACCGTGTTTTATCGAAGCCAGTGTATTGCTCGAAGACGTGCGGGAAATCGAGAGGTATAATAGGAATAATACTTTTATCGCACCATCATGTACCCTGCGGTTTCACCCAATGATTAAAGATATCACTTCTATTATCCGGAGTGGAAAATATGGTAAAATAACAAATTTTACGTATCATTCGGGACAATATTTGCCCGATTGGCATCCTTGGGAAAAAGTGACGGAATTTTACGTTGGGAATCGTGCTACGGGGGGGGGACGAGAGATTGTACCGTTCGAATTGACCTGGATCGTCGACTCTATAGGCTGGCCGGACGCTGCCAAAGGCGTATTTGAACAAACCATTAATTTTGGGGCGCAGATCGAAGACAGTTATGCGTTTACGTTGCGGTATCCGGATAAAGTTGGGGCCATAATTGTGGATGTTGCGTCACGTTATGCTGTGCGAAATTTGGTGATAAATCTCGAAACCGCTCAAATACAATGGCGGTGGGACGATGGATTTTTCCGTATTTATGAAATTGAAAACGGTCGTTGGATACAATATGGCCAGCCTGAATTCCATGCCTCGGACGGATATAATAAGAATATCGGTGAGGAAATGTATATCGACGAAATACGTCACTTTATAGGAAGTTTTACGGGAACTCATCAGTATCCCAACACCATTGCCGATGACATTCGGGTTCTTGAAATTCTCGAACAAATTGAAAATTCCGATGGCGGGTATAACCGTTAGGTAAGGTTAAAAATAAGTTCAAATATACAGCCATGAAAAACTACAGTCAGCGACTCCACGATGCGATCCCGGGTGGAGCCCATACTTATTCGCGGGGTGATGACCAATATCCGGCCAATGCACCTCAGATTCTCGAACGGGGCGAAGGAGCCTACGTTTATACACCCGAAGGTGAGAAATTCCTCGACTATGGCATGGCACTTCGTGCCGTGACCTTGGGCTATGCAGAACCTACGGTGGCCGCTGCTGCTATAAAGCAGATACATTACGGGAATAATCTCACCCGTCCGTCACTGATCGAACTTCAGGCGGCGGAACTCATGTGCGAACTCATTCCATCCGTTGAGATGGTCAAATTCGCAAAAAACGGTTCTGTTGTCACTACAGCAGCACTGAAAGTGGCACGGGGATATACAGGCCGGAAGTACATTGCACGGTGTCTGGATCATCCGTTTTTCTCCTATGACGACTGGTTTATCGGTGATACCGCTCTCAAACGGGGGATTCCCGAAGAACACCACGCCTTGACCTTGAACTTTCGTTACAACGACATCGCATCGGTCGAAGCGCTTTTCGAACAGTATCCCGGCCAGATTGCCGGACTGATCATGGAACCGGCGACAGGAGAACATCCGAAAGACAATTTCCTGCACAAAGTGCAAGCATTGTGCAAAAAGAACGGAACGGTCTTTATCCTCGACGAAATGATTACCGGCTTCCGGTGGGATTTGCAGGGGGCACAGAAATACTATGATATTACTCCCGACCTATGCACATTCGGTAAAGGAATGGCTAACGGATTTTCTGTGGCTGCCTTGGGTGGGAAACGCGAGATTATGAATATAGGCGGGATTTTAGAGGAAGGAAAAGAAAGATTGTTCCTGATCTCCACCACACATGGTGCCGAGATGTGCGGGCTTGGAGCATTTGTGGAAACTATCAAATTTTACAAAGAACACAATGTGATCGGCCATTTGTGGAGCTATGGCGAAAAACTCATCAACGGAATGAATGCCATTGCAAAAGAGTTGGGAATCGAAAAAGAATTTGAAGCCTGCGGAGTGCCGTGCTCTCCGGGATATGCTACCCGCGATCGGCAAGGCAATGTATCGCTTCCGTTACGTACGCTCTTCTCGCAAGAGATGATCAAACAAGGTGTGTTGATGCCGTGGATCGCTCTTTCTTATGCCCATGGTGAGAACGAGTTGGAGATTACGTTCAAGGCAGTCCGCGCGGCTTTGGAAGTCTACAAGAAGGCATTGGATGAAGGGGTCGACAAATATTTGGTGGGGCCGGCTATTAAGCCCGTATTCCGAAAATACAACTAAATTGCATGAAACTCGAAGGAAAAATCATACTCATCATCGGCAGCGGAGGATTGATCGGGCGGGAAGTCGTGCGTTACTGTCGCGCTTCGGGGGCTACGGTCGTGGGAGTGGATATGGATCGGCCGAATCGGTGGGGCGAACGACCGGATATAGCGGCCGATGTGACCGATCCGGCGCAGATCGATGCGTTGGTGGCTTCCATGATAGAAAAATATGGCCGGATCGACGGATTGGTCAATGCCGCTTACCCACGCACCCAAGACTGGGGGGCAAAATTCGAGGACGTACCGTATGAAAGCTGGCGACAGAATGTCGATATGCAACTCAACGCCGTATTCTACATCTGCCAAAAAGTGCTGGCCGTGATGAAAGAGCAGGGCTCGGGTTCTGTAGTGAACTTTGGCTCGATTTACGGGGTGGTGGGGAATGATTTCACCATCTACGAAGCATACGGCGGGACTTCTCCGGCAGGCTATTCGGCCATAAAGGGAGGAATTATTAATTTTTCTCGTTATTTGGCTTCTTATTTCGGACCATATGGCATACGGGTGAACTGCGTTTCGCCGGGCGGAGTATTCGACAACCAAAGAGCGGAATTTGTCGAGGCTTATTGCCATAAATCCCCGCTCAAACGGATGGGACGACCGGAAGAAATGGCACCGGGCGTCGCTTTTCTCCTATCCGATGAATCGAGCTTTATTACCGGTCATAATCTAATGATCGACGGCGGCTGGACGGCAATATAAAATAATCCGACATATGAATAGCGGAACTGTATTCCATGATAATTTCGATTGCGGGAAAAGTAATACACAATTCGTTTACACATTGGACGAATATACAGTACCTCTCCGAAATCTAAAAAAGATATCTGTAGCGTCAAATGATAAATACGGGAATTGTTGTATCAAGCTAATTTTGCTGTAATTATGTATAGTATAGCAATAATCGGAGCGGGGCAATTAGGTAGTCGCCATCTACAGGGATTGAAACTGGCGCAGATGCCCATGTGTATACAAGTGATTGATAAATCTCCGGAATCCCTTCTAACAGCGAGAGAACGATATGAACAGATCGTGCCGAATCCACAGGTGACATCTGTCGAGTATCTGACGACAATCGATGAATTGGCTCCAGAACTGGATTTAGTGATTGTTGCTACTGGTTCAAAACCTCGGGCAGCTATTTTGGCGGAACTGCTTTCGAAAAAGCAGGTTCGCAATTTGCTATTGGAAAAAATACTATTTCCTGATTTGAGTGATTATACCACAGTCGGGGCATTATTGCATCAAAAGGGATTGATTGAACGGACATGGGTGAACTGTCCGAGGCGAATGTTTGTCGGATATCGGCAATTGCGTGAAGAATTGCGATCTGTAACCCGAGTTTCTTACGAAAAAAGAGGCCCGGATTGGGGATTAGGCTGTAATGCTATTCATTTTATCGACCTTTTTTCTTTTTTGACCGGTGATACTGAAATTAAACCGCTTGATCTTTCTGGACTGGATTCGATTATACAAGAGAGTAAAAGGGCTGGATATGTAGAGTTTACCGGTACCATTCAGGGTGAAACTACTCGAGGAAATGCATTCAAAATTATCTCCTCGATAGATAAAGATGAGACAGAGGCGCTAATTATTGTGGCTGATGGCGTGCGATATGAGATTGACGAGCCGAGGGATAGTATCCGTAAAGACGGTCGATTGTGGGGAACGGTAGGCTTGAAATACCAAAGTCAATTGACCGGTTCAGTAGCGGAACAAATACTATTGCGAGATGAGTGTGAATTGACGCCGTATGAAGAATCGGCAAAATTACATCTGGCATTTTTGAAGCCTTTGGTTACGTTTTACAATGAACTTACCGGTAAGAACGGCGATAATTGTCCAATAACCTAAATTACAAACGACAATGATTTGGTTGATAGGGGTCGGAAATATGGGATGCGAGTATGCAAAAGTACTTGCTGCGTTACATTGTGATTATATAGCTGTCGGTCGAGGCGAGGCTTCGGCGACAGCTTTTGAATCGAATACGGGACATCCAGTTGTACGAGGAGGATTGGATGCTTTTTTGACAATGGGACCGTGTCTGCCCGATGCGGCTATTGTGGCAGTCGGGATTGATCAATTGGCATCGACTGCGTCGAGTTTGATGGAGTATGGAGTGCGAAAGATATTGTTGGAAAAACCGGGCATCGGGGCATTAAGTGAAATATATAGGCTTTGTGCACAAGCAAAAGAAAGTGGTAGCGAGATACTGTTGGCTTATAATCGTCGATTTTATGCATCGGTGTTTGCAGCCGAGAGAATCATCGCGGAAGATAATGGAGTCGTTGCATTCAATTTTGAATTTACGGAGTGGACGCATACTCTTGACCCCCAAAAATATGCTCCGATTGCATGTCGGCATTGGTTGCTGGGCAATTCTTCGCATGTGATCGATACTGCATTTTTCTTGGGCGGTCAGCCGATGCAGATCAGTTGTTATCGTGCAGGAGAAGATAATTTGTCGTGGCATCCGACGGCTTCGATTTTTGCTGGTGCTGGTATGAGTGATCGGGGTGCCTTATTTACGTATCAAGCTGCATGGCAGTCGCCCGGTCGTTGGGTGATCGAAGTATTGACCCGAAAACACAGGCTCTATTTCAAACCGATGGAAACCCTCCAGCTCCAGAATATCGGGAGCGTAGCGGTCAATCCTGTCGAGATTGATAATCGACTCGATGTCGAATATAAGCCCGGATTTTATTTGCAGACCAAAGCATTTGTCGAGGGAGATTACAGCCGTTTTTGTACCGTGGAACAGCAAAAGGAACATATCGAAAAGTATTATAAAACGATAAGCGGTTATGTTGACTGATCTTTTGAATGGGGGCTTTTTCATAAATAAGTATACGAAACATCCGGAGCGTTTATAAAATACTCCGGATGTTTCGTGTTCTTATGTTGTATTATTGCAAAGAACTTACCATTTCAACTTGTTCCGAACCATACACGAGATACGGACGGTCAACGTTCGCATCCCGACTGTGAAAGCGAACATCGCTCCCCAAAGTAAAAAAACGAATATTCCTGTTACAAATAACGAATAAATGAGCCATCCTATCCAGCCATACGTAGTCGGATTGGAATTCCCCCACCAGTTTAGCAACAACATTGCTGCGAAGATGGCCAATAGGATCGCTCTGTTGGCAACCACTTTTTTCCAGTAAATCCATACCGAAATTCGGAATCCCTTGGAAAATAAAAAATAAGGTTTCCAGATCATCACAATAATCAATATACTCAACGTCGTCCCCCGCAATACTCCGTTCAATCCCCAGAAACTTCCCAACAAAACCGAGAACCCTGCATTTAACGCAGCCTCTGTGATCGGAGCCCATGTGTCGTAAAATAGTCCGTAAGCCATGTTGAAACTGTTTGACACCCTGTAAACATGATGAACAAATTAAGTAGGATCAATGCTACTGTCGGGGATGGCAATACGTACTCTGCCCCTAACCACAATTCGACAAACGGATTCAGCATAAACCACAACGTCCCCACTAATGTTCCTGCCACCCAGTAGTGCAGAGCGAAAATTTCGTTGAAAACTTCTTGTGTTCGTTTCACATTTCCCTTTGCTACCAATTGACCGGTTCCTGCATCGGCCCTGCCTAACAGTTGCGATACCAATTGCTGCACCTTCGAGACGATCAGTACATAGTTTGTGTAGTAGGCCATCATTGCCAGTGAGGTATAGGCGTAAACGAAAACCGGAGAGAGGTTAAACAAATGCTGTGGCTCCGATCCAGTGTACGAAGATTTGTTTGGTGTATTTGATCAATTCCGGATAAACTTTCAACAATGACCTTCCGTTCCGGACATTCGTCCGCATAGGCCTGGTTGATGCGTTTGTTCAGGATTAGGCTGTAGACGACGGCGAAAGCCATCTCTATTGCGACCCAGTAATACGGATTGGCTGTCCTGTAGAGTACCGCCATCTGGATCAGCAGTCGCAGTATGTTCGCTCTCTGATAGTATGCTGTCACGACATATTGTCGTTGGTCTGCATTAAGTAACAGTTGCTGATAGTTGGCGAAATAGCCGAGTACGGCGCTGACTAAATAACTCAGATAGGTGAAATAGATGAGTCCGTTATCGAACGGACGTTTTTTAATATCCACGGCAGAAAGCAAGCTAATATGATTGCTCCGGCAATAATGACCAATCCGATTTTACGATAAACGTAGCCCAGAACCGAAATGATTTCGTTGATCTGTCCACGGTTGCTTCCCACGAGCGGTTTATAGAGCATGTAACCGACCGCGCTTCCCACTCCCAACTCTGCGAGATTGAGCAATTCCAACAGATTTGAGAGTGTTGAGGTCATCCCTACGAAATCGGCACCTAATTTTTCGAGAAAGATCTTTCTTGAAAAGAAAGTTGTAACCAATACCAGAAAATAAAATAACAAATTGGTGCGGGCGTTTAGGAAATTCTTATGAGAACGGGATTCAACAACCATTCTATAAATCTATGAATTTTCGGTTTGTATAAAAGATTCCCACTTTTTCCTGTGTCGTAGTAATAACCATCCATGAGCTGTGAGATGCAACCAACGCGGATGTCGGATTAGTAGAGCTTTGAGACGATATTTCCATGGAAGAGTACTGATTATGTGTTTGTTTTTGCATAAGAACAGTTATTCCTGAAAAGTTAGGAATAAATAATATCTATATAAACGCGTAAAAAACATTGTCGGAGTTCTGTCTCGTAATGTACTGCCAGTTCCGATCCGATATTCTGTACCGCTTATAGTAAATAATCCGCGATAATAACTGATATGGGGAATGCATGTGTGAAAAATCGAATTTTCGTGCATATAGTAGTTATAAAGTACCAGACCAACTCCTGCTGCTTTGGAAATGTATCTGAATGTACAGCAGTTTATAACAAGGTCGAAGCGGAATAGTCTCTTGGAAAATTGCACATAGAAGGCTGGATTGTTCCGCGTTTGAATAATTTGGTACAAATACTGCCGGAAATTTGACAATTCATTATTTGCCGTACATACTCATTGCGATTGAATATCCAGTCTCGACAAGGGAATACGGACGGTTTTCGATTCCCCTCGTCGTCTACATTTTCGTGATAACCCATCGTTACATCTGCGTTTGTTTCCAATGCTCGATGGATTAACAGTTCGATTGTTTGCGGTTCGATCCAGTCGTCTGCATCGACGAAAAACAGGTAATCTCCTGTTGCATGTTCGATACCGGTCTTGCGAACGGCTATACGTCCTTGGTTCTCTTGGTGGATGACTTGTATGCGATGATCTTGTTCGGTATATTGGTCGAGTATTGCTCCGCATCGGTCGGTTGAACTGTCGTCTACCGGTATGATTCCCAGATTAGAATAGCTTTGGGTGATTATACTATCTATCCATGCACCGACCGATGTATTTCTCGACGTTGTAAGTAGGAATGATGACGCTAACTACTGGTAATCCGTTTATCCCAGAATCTTGTTCATCGGAATAATGTATAGTGGCCATTGTCTTTTAGCCGTTCGGTTATTATTCCGCAGATTTTACGCCACCCGTTTCATCCAAGTTCAGCTCCTTGCCAAGAATTTCTCTCGCCTCGAAGAAAGCCTCCGAGAAACCCCGCGCCCGGATCGTCCCGTCCGGCCCGATCAAGATGAAAAACGGCCAGCCCGAGAAATTATAAGCCTTCATGATACTTTTGTTATCCGGATGGTCAGTCTCCAGCTCCACCTCCGTCCAGTCATGGGCGAGCATCTTCTCCAATACCGGCCGAATATCCTCTGTCCCCGCCAAAGGCGTTTTCCGGTCTTCCGGCAGCCCCTCGTAAACTTTCCGGATCGTCGCGATCGACTCCGTCAGCCCCATCACTTTCAGCCCCTTATCCTTGTACCGGTCATGCAAATCCCGCACCTGCCCGTCGAGATAGATCGAGCCCGGACACATCCCCCAGTGGTAAATCAGCAGATAGCAACCCCGGCAGTCATCCCGGGTCACCGAGTCGCCCCCGGTAGTCACCACCGAAAAATCCGGCGCCGGCTGCCCGATCTCCAGCCGCTCCATCGCCGCCATCTCTTCGGCATACAGCCGACCGTAGTAACTCTCCTTCAATTCCGGAGAGAAAGTCTCATAAACCGCTTTTGATTCGGCAAGCGGTTTGTAAGAAATTGACGATATGCGCTCCACCAGCAGATAAAGCGTCCCCTGCGGATTAGCCTTCTCATAGGCTTTCCACGCCGCGCGCCCCCGCGCGAGACCGGGATTGTTCTGATTGTCTTGATAGAAAAGATTGAATTTCTGTAACCACTCCCGGCTGGCTGCCGTATCCTTTCGCTGCAGCGCTTCATCAACCTGCCGCCGGTAGCTGCCCCGGATCCGGCCGATCGAGTCCTCGATCCGCAGGGATTCAGCCAGCATCGGATCGTCGTAAATGCCGCCGCTCAAAGCACAGTAATAGATTTCGTCCGCCGTACCGGTCATGCCGATCCGGTCACCTCCGGTCACGATAATGGGTTTGCCGCTCAGGCCGCACGCCTTGGCTTTCCCCTCTTTCGGGAAATAGGTCATCACGTAGTACTGGTCATGTTCCTGCGTGCCCCGGTAATCGAAAACGCCGGGTTTCCGTACAACCAGGTCGAAAGCCGGCTCCGTGGCCCACGTCGGCAGGAGAACATGCTCGAAGCGCAGCGTGTCGCCCTTTCGGAGCCCCTCGATACGGCCGGAGAGAGAGAATTTCTGTTCTCCAGCCTCCGCAGAGACCGAGCCGTACGCAACCGCGCCGAGCAAAGCGATGAAAAGAGTTCGTAACATCGTATTTTGAGTTTGGATTGAATACTTCAAAGGATTGAATGTTTCAAAGAATCGCTGCGATCTGCCGCCCCCGCCAATTATTTCCTGACCTTCCGCAGCTCGAAGTCCGGCCCGAGGTAAACCCGCCGCACATACTCGTCCGCCGCCAGCTCCTCGGCCGTTCCGGTGCGGATCACCTTCCCCTCGACCAGAATATAGGTGCGGTCGGTAATGGAGAGTGTCTCGTGCACGTTGTGGTCGGTAATAATCACCCCGATGTTCTTCTCCTTGAGCGACGCCACGATGGACTGAATCTCGGCCACGGCGATCGGATCGACTCCCGCGAACGGTTCGTCGAGGAGGATAAACTTCGGATTGATAGCCACAGCCCGCGCGATCTCCGTCCGCCGCCGCTCCCCTCCCGAGAGCTGCTGGCCGAGGCTTTTCCGCACTTTCGTGAGACTGAACTCGCGGATCAGGTACTCGATCCGCTCGCGCTGGTACTCCTTGGAGTAGTCGGTCATCTGGAGCACGGCCCGGATATTGTCCTCCACCGAAAGCCGCCGGAACACCGAAGCCTCCTGCGCCAGATACCCCACGCCCAGCTGGGCCCGCCGGTAAACAGGCTGTTGGGTAATGTCGAGGTCGTTGAGGAAGATCTGCCCGGCATTGGGTTTGATCAGTCCCACCGTCATGTAGAAAGTGGTGGTTTTGCCAGCCCCGTTCGGCCCGAGCAGCCCCACGATCTCGCCCTGCACCACGTCGATCGAGACACCGTTCACCACCGTGCGCGACTTGTATTTCTTGACGAGGTCTTTTGTCCACAGACGCATCTTCTCGTTCGGATTGTTGTATTCCAGCGGGTTTTCCATGTAACGCAGTCGATATTTTCAGTTCGGTCAACACCTATCCGGTTCGAGCGTGCCGTTCTCCCGGCGAACGCAGGGAAACGACAGTCCCCCGATACGGCAATCATTCGTTATTCTACTGTGAATCTGCCACTTGTCGGATATTAGACAGAGTAAAGATAAGCAAAAATGTCAATGAAACCCTCGTTCGGGGCGAGAGCAGCCATGAAATCGCGATCTTTGCCGCATTCGCCTCCCGGCGACAGCCACAGCGGAGTTCCCATCGCGGGACGCATCGCTATATAAATCGCTATATAAAAGGAGAAGCGAAGAGCATAACCCGCGAAAGTTGCCCGTTCCGATTGTTTTCACTAAATTTGTCTCAAGGTTTTTGAGACTGTAATTCTCGATGCAATGTACGCAAACCGTACCATTGCCATTTCGTTACCTCATCCTGTCGATTAAAATAAAATGCAACGGGTCGACACTCCCACCTGTTGCCTTTTCACGGTCATTCTCCTCCGGGGCAGTGACCGAACGACAATAACAGACACCAAATGGAACTGAACCGATTGACAGCCATTTCGCCCGTCGACGGCCGTTACCGCGGCAAAGTCGAGCGGTTGGGCGACTACTTTTCCGAATACGCCCTGATACGTTGCCGGGTGCAGGTAGAGATCGAATACTTCATCGCCTTGTGCGAGCTGCCTTTGCCACAGCTGGCGGATTTCGACAAGGGGCTTTACGAAACCCTGCGCGACATATACCGGAACTTCAGCGTGCCGGACGCCGAACGCGTGAAAGAGATCGAGCAGACCACGAACCACGATGTGAAAGCCGTCGAATACTTCATCAAAGAGAAGATGGACGCCCTGAAACTCGGCGACGAGCGCGAATTCGTGCACTTCGGGCTGACCTCACAGGATATAAACAACACCGCTACGCCGTACAGCCTCAAGGCGGCGATCCGCGACCTCTATGATCCGGCCATGGACGGACTGGTCGGCAAGCTCGAAGAGCTGGCGGCCGAGTGGGGGGCCGTGCCGATGCTGGCCCATACGCACGGACAGCCGGCCTCGCCGACGGTTTTGGGAAAAGAGATCCGCGTGTTCATCGAACGGCTCGGGAAACAGCTGGCGCAGCTGCGGGCGATCCCTTTCCCGGCCAAGTTCGGGGGGGCGACGGGGAATTTCAACGCACACGCCGCGGCCTATCCGGCGGTGGACTGGGTGGCGTTCGCCAACCGGTTCGTCGGCGAGACTTTGGGGCTGGAACGGTCGCAGTACACGACGCAGATCGAACATTACGACAACCTGGCCGCCATTTTCGACGCCTTGAAACGGATCAACACGATCCTCATCGACTTGGCGCGCGATATGTGGACATACATCTCGATGGAGTATTTCAAGCAGAAGATCAAAGCCGGAGAGGTGGGGTCGTCGGCCATGCCGCACAAGGTCAATCCGATCGATTTCGAGAATGCCGAAGGAAATTTGGGGATGGCGAATGCCGTTTTTGAACATTTGGCAGCAAAATTGCCGGTATCCCGGTTGCAGAGGGACTTGACCGACTCGACGGTGTTGCGGAATATCGGCGTGCCGATGGCCCATACGTTGATTGCCGTCGCTTCGCTGATGAAGGGTTTGGGCAAGCTGATCATCAACCGGGAGGCTATCGACCGGGATCTGGACAACAATTGGGCGGTGGTGGCCGAGGGGATTCAGACCATTCTGCGGCGGGAGAAGTATCCGAATCCTTACGAGGCGCTCAAGGCTCTGACGCGCACGAACAAGGGGATCACGCAGGCGGACATCGCGGCGTTCATCGACGGGCTGGAGGTGGCGGAGCCGGTGAAACGGGAGTTGCGGGCTTTGACGCCGCATACTTACATAGGCCTTTTTTCAAGGTAACTACTATACTAACTTTAAATCACTATTATTATGGACAGCTACAAATGCGACGTATGCGATTGGGTTTATAATCCGGAAGAGGGGTATCCGGAAGGGGGCATCGCCCCGGGAACGCCGTTCGAGGAGCTGCCGGACGATTTCGAGTGCCCGCTCTGCGGCGTGGGCAAGGAAATGTTCAGCAAAGTCGAAAAATAACGATCAGTTAAAAAGCGAATACCAAATTCGCCCCGCACGTGAACGGCTTCCCCCGCTGAATGAACGAATTGCCGAACGACTCGAAATAGAACGCCCCGTAATCGGTATCGAGGATATTCCGGGCCCACAGCTCCAGCCGCACGAAATCGTGCCGGAACGACACCTTGGCATTCAGCAGCCCGTAGAACGGCTGCTGCACATCATTCGCCTCATTCCAATAGATACGCCCCGCACCCGTGTACTGCGCCGCGAAAGTCATCCGGTCCACCCAGCGCTGCGGCAGGTTCAGCGTATAAGCCGCCCCGGCCGAAAAGGTATGCTGCGGCACGTAAGGAATGAACTTCCCTCGGTAATTGATCGACTCTCCGGCCGCGTTCGTTCCTCCGTCATAATCCCGGAATGTGGCGTGCGTGAATCCGTAGTTCAGGTCGATACTGAGCCCTGTCACCGGCCGCAGCTCCACCGTCGCCTCGACCCCGTAGCTCCGCCCTTTCCCCGCATTGGTCAGGATGCGGCCGCTGCCGCCGTTCACGAACTGCGTCAGCTGCACATCGCGAATATCCATCAGGAACAGAGCCAGCTCCAGGTTCATCCGCCCGTCCCAAAACCGACCGCGCGTACCTAATTCGTAGTTCCACGTCTGTTCCGGCTTGTAAGCTAATGCGTTGCGAATCTCTCCGCCCGCAACCGGGGTCGCGGCTTTCGCCGCCGCCCCCGGACGACCGCCTCCGCCCATCGCCGGCCGCGCCGCCCGCAGGCTGTCCTGCATCACCTCCGAAAACATCTGGATGTTGTAACCTCCCGCCTTGTACCCTTTCGCCGCGGTGAAATAGGTCATGATCTCCGGCGTACACTCGTACTTGAGCGAAACCTTCGGCAGCCATTGCAGGAAATCCTGATCGTCCCGCCCGGTGAGCGTCTTGTCGATCGGCAGCTCGACTCCCGCCGGCGGCAGCATCGGGATGCCTCCCGGCTTATTCGTCGCCAACAGGTCGATCGCCATCGAAGTGTTGTATTTCAGGTACTGTTTCTCGTAGTCGAGCCGCAGCCCTAACGTCAGCGACAACCCCTCGGTCAGCAGGTCGTTGAACGTGGACTGGTGAAAAACCGCCGCCCCCACCGCCGGCGTCCGGTAAGTGCCGGGGTTGGGAATCTCGCTGTTGCGGATCGTCAGCGCGACCGGCATCTGGATCGCATCGAACACCGGCTGGAGGATGTTCCGGATACCGTCCTCCTTGAACAGCACGTCGCCGTCCGTGGTCAGGTGGTTATAGAAAGCGAAGGCTCCCGCCGACCACTGGTAGTTCTGCTGCTTCACCGACCGCACGGCGATCTCCTGATTGACGGAGTGCTGCCGCTGGCGCTGGTTGATGGTGAAGATGTTCGCCGGGGTGAAGTCCTGATCCATCCGCATGTCGTCGTCGAGCCACTGGTAACCGGTGTTCGAGGTGAGCAGTATCTTGTCGGTGCGGTACTCGAACCGCACCGAGCTGTTGCTCATCCGCCGGAGATAGCTGCCCTGGTCGTTGTAGTTTACGGGATTTATTTCGTGCGATTCTTTGTCGTAGAGGCCGTAGGCGAAAGCTCCCTGGTCGGTGAAGTCGAAGCTGGAGGCCAACATCGCCCGAAGCCGGGGATTGATCTTCCACTCTAACTTGAGTTTTCCTCCGGCCGATTGTCCTTCGTCCGCTTTTTTGCCGGTAAATTCATTCCGGAAATAGCCCCCTTCTCGCTCGTAGTAAGCCCCGACACTGAGCCCCACGCGGTCGCCGAATTTGGCGAGTTTCGAGATTTTGGCGTTCCACGTGCCGTAGTTTCCCCCGCCGACCGAGAGCCGGTGGCCCTGATATTCGAGGGGCGAGAGGGTGTAGACGTTGATGATCCCTCCCATGGCGTTCCGCCCGTAGAGGGTGCCCTGCGGCCCGCGCAGCACTTCGATGCGCTGGATGTCCATAAATTCAAAGTCGAAGGTGGACTTGTCCATGTACGGAATGTTGTCCACGTACATTCCGACGCTCTGCCCGCTGCTCCGCGCCCCGACGCCGCGCAGGTAGATCGGGGTGGTCAGTTTCGACCCGTAGTCGGGAATGAAGAGGTTGGGGACGAATGCACTGAGGTCTTTGACCGATTCGATCTGCCGGTTGTTTATTTTCGCGGGGGTGATGAGCGAAACGGCTTCGGGGACGCTCCACAGGTTGTTGGTCTCTTTCGACGAGGAGCGGATCACTACTTCTTCGGTTTCGAGCGTGCGGATCGAGTCGAGGCGGGTATCTTCCGGAAGGGTTGTGGAAAGGAGGGGCGTTTTCGCGTGACCGGGTACGGTTGTCCCTGCTGCGCATAACCAGGCGGCTGCGGCGAGTAAAAATCGTTTCATCGGATGGATTGGATTACGGCTGCAAAGAAAAGACAGGATGTCGGGACTGGCAATCGCTATATGTAGTGATTTGCTCCCGTTTTCCGCAGTGTCCCGACACGGGCCGGTGCGCGGTTCCCGTCCGAACGAGCCGCAGACGTTCGGACGGAAAATCCGGAATAGATGCTGCCTGATCGGACAAGACTGTTCGGCTGGATGAGAGATGCCTCAGATTTCCACCAGTCCGTTTTTGATGGCGTAGACTACTAAGTTGGCTGTGTTTTTGCAGTTCGTTTTTTCGAGGATATTGGCGCGGTGTTTGTCTACTGTCCGTTTCGAGATGAAAAGTTTGTCTGCGATTTCGTAGTTGGTCAGTCCTTTGCAGATCAGGAGCAGGATCTCTTTTTCCCGTTCCGACAGGGAGGCTGGATCGGTTTTTTCCGCATGTGCGGCGGCTTCGGTGTCCGGCGGCGACGAACGCAGGTTGCTCACGAGGTTGAACAGCAGTTCCTGGGAAAAATACGACCCGCCGTCTAACACGGTTTCCAATGCGGTGTAAACTTCTGTGATGTCTGAGTTTTTGAGCAGGAATCCTTTCACGCCTTGCGATACCATCTTGAAGTAATAGTCTTCTTCTCCGTACATCGACAGGGTGATGATCCGCAGGTCGGGATAGAGGGCCAGGGCTTGCGCGGCGGCGTCGATGCCGTTCATTTCGGGCATCGAGATGTCGAGCAGCACTACATCGGGCAGTCCTCCCTGAGTGGCGGCTGCTGCATCTAACAAGGCGAGCATTTCGGCTCCGGTAGCGGCTTCTCCTGCGACCCGAAATCTCGGGTGTGTGTTCAACAGCAGTTTCAATCCGTTCCGAAACAGGGCGTGATCGTCGACCAACAAGACTGAATATCTCTTTGTCTCCTCCATAATTGCAAATTAATCGTTCGTTTATTCGCTACCCTATGTTTGAGGGAACTGTTCTCTTTGTGAACAAAGAGAACCAGAAAAACTTTCTGAGATGCTTGCGCATCTCTTGAGCCTGCCGGGTACCCTGGTCTTTGATCTTTTTGGGGTGTAAGCAATAGCGGGCACTTAGGTAAATAACGCTTTATGCCCGCTATTGCCACGCCCCAAAAAAACGCAATGCAAAAGGACTGCGGAGCCTAAGGAGTAGCGCAGCTATCTGAAAGTTTCTTTGGTTCTTTCTTTTCAAAGAAAGAACAGTCACTCACAGTGGGGTACAGAATAAACGAACGGTATTATTTTAAACATATGTTTTTGAGGTCGTTCCAGAAGTTCGGATACGACTTATCCACCGCCGTCGCCCCATCGATTACAACCGGCCGGTTCGCCCTGAGCGCCGCCACCGCCGTCGCCATGGCGATCCGGTGATCGTTATGGCTGTCCAGCAAAGCATCCCGCACCGTCAGCAAGCCGTTCGGATCCGAGAGCCCCCGCACAATCATCGTATCCCGCTGCGACAGGTCGATCTCCACCCCTAACTTGGCAAACTCCGCCGCAATCGTCGCCGCCCGGTCGCTCTCCTTGTGCGTCAGCCGCGTCGTTCCCCGCAACACCGTCATCCCCCGGCAGAACGTCGCCAGTGCCGCCAAGGCAGGAAACAAATCCGGACAATCCGTCGCATCAAACTCAAACCCCCGCAACCCCTCGGCCCTCCGCCGCACCGTCAGCAGATGGCCCCGAGAATCCACCGACGCCCCCGCCCGTTCCAATGCCTCGACGATCGCCCGATCCGCCTGCAACGACCTCGGATTCAGATTATCCACCGTTACGCCCTGCCCGCCCGGCGCCCCGGCCACAGCTCCCGCCACCAACAGGCACGACGCCCCGCTCCAATCCCCCTCGATATTGTACAATGCGGCCTGATACCGTTGCCTCCCCGGCACCCGGAATTCCGTATAGTCCGCCGCATGGGACACCCGAATACCGAACGCCCGCAGCACCTCCAACGTCATGGCCAGATACGGCACGCTCTTCGGGCTGCGGACGACGATCCGCGTATCCTTCGCCGACAGCGGCAAGGCCATCAGCAATCCTGTGATGAATTGCGAACTGAGCGACCCGTCCACTTCCACAAGACCCCCGCAGAGCGGCCCGCTCACTGTCAAAGGTAAAAAGCCGCCCCCTGTGAAAGAAATCGCCGCTCCCAAATCCCGCAGCGGCTCCGCCATAGAGGAAGCCACGGGACGTTTCAATATCGAGCCGTGTCCCGTGATCGTAACCGGGACGGGACTTTGCGCCGCAATCGGCGTGAAAAGCCGCGTCGCCAACCCCGATTCCCCGATATTCAACTCCTGCGGCTTGTGTTTCAGAAAGCCGCCCTCCACATAGTAAGTCCCTTTGTTGTCTCCGTAACGCACTTCTGCGCCCAGGTGCCGGATCACGTCCAGCGCCGCCGAGGTGTCGTTGCAAAGGCCCATGTTCCGCAGCTCGCTCCATCCCGCGGGATTGTCCGAGTCGGGCACCAGCAGGGCCGCTGCCAAAGCCCGCTGGGCATAGCTTTTCGATGCGGGGGCGACGATCCGTCCCTGAACTGCTGAAGGGTATACAGTCTCTTTCATCTATCGTGCGGTTTGAAGGATTGTCCGGTACAATATAATATTGCATTTTACCATATTATATTGTATTTTTCCTATTTCAAATTGTAATTTCTCGGTGTGCGGTTATTTTTTATTGTACATATTCGGGAGGGAACTGTTCTCTTTGTGAACAAAGAGAACCAGAAAAACTTTTTGAGATGCTAACGCATCTCTTGAGCCTGCCGGATACCCTT
>NZ_CANQYJ010000014.1 GCF_947628055.1 uncultured Rikenella sp. | reverse complement strand
GCAGTCCGGTGCGGTAGTTCAGCTGGTTAGAATACCTGCCTGTCACGCAGGGGGTCGCGAGTTCGAGTCTCGTCCGCACCGCCGATGCCAACACCTTTCTTACACACGTAAGAAAGGTGTTTTTTTGTATTCAGGTAAAGAGGGGCGGGAGCCGTGAATGGCGGCCTGACGCGGAGCTCTCCCCTCGAATGCCGGAAGAGCTTTAGTTCAGGCGCCCCCGGTACTCGTTCGGCGTGCTGCCCACCACTTTCTTGAACAATCGGGTGAAATGCTGGGGATACTGGAACCCCAGTTCATAAGCAACCTGCCCGATGGTCTTTTCAGGGTCGTTCAGCCGTTCCTTGGCCGCAGCGATCACTTTGAGCTGGATATATTCCTGCGCCGTCTTACCGGTCTCTTTTTTGACCATGTCGCCGAAATAATTGGGCGACAGACACAACTCTCCCGCACAATATTTCACGGAAGGCAACCCCTCCCGCTGTGCACGGTCACTGGAAAAATAGCCGTCGAGCAGCCGCTCGAACCGGGACAGCACATCCCGATTGACTTCCGACCGCGTGATGAACTGCCGTTCGTAAAAACGCAGACAGTAATCGAGCAGCATCTCGATGTTGATGGTAATCAGACGTTTGCTGTGCCGGTCGATGGAGTTTTCCAGTTCATGTCCGATTTTATCCAGACACTCGATTACGATTCCGCGTTCCCGCTCCGAAAGGTGCAGCGCTTCGTCGGACTCATAGGAAAAGAAGGTGTACTCGTTCATATGCTGCCCCAGCGCCGTTCCCCGGATCAGGTCGGGATGGAACACCAGCGCCCACCCTTTGGGCTGGATAACCTCGCCGTTATCCTCGAACCCCACCACCTGCCCCGGCGCCACGCAAACGAGCGTTCCCTCCTGGTAGTCGTAGTAACGGCGTCCATACCTCAAATCGCCGCATTTGATCTCTTTGAGGAAAATGGCGTAGAGGCCGAACGCATACCGCATATGCCTGATCGGCTTGGCCTTTGCCATGTCGATGACGCTGATCAGCGGATGCAGCGTTTCGATCCCCAGCATCTTGTTGTACGCATCGACGGTGTCGATAGCGAGGATGTTCTTTTCCATAAGTCCGATCTTTTGGTATAGACAAAATTACGCGCTTTTCCGGTTTCCCGCTATTCCCGGAGTGCAGAATCCGTAATTCGGGTAAGAGAAACCGTAATCCATATACCCGAATGGCCGCGAAGCCGGACACACATCTCGTAACTTACAGTACGGCAAAGGAAAACACAATCTGTAATTCGGGTAGGAGAAACCGTAATCCGTCTACCGAACCGATGTGTTTATTGCGTATTTTTGTCCTGCAAAACGAAAGTCCGAACGACGGCATAGAGAATTCCCGGGGAACGAGGTGTCATACGGCGCAGGGGCATGGCGCGGGCGAAATCGAAGGGACACCGGCTATGCAAGAAGCCTGCGAAATGGGCCGCCGGGTTTGATTTTCCGAATGCCCCGCACCGAAAAACAAACGCGACGGGCACCGGTTCCGAAGTCGGAACCGTCGGTCGCTTCGGCACGATTTCGATCGACCTCTGTCTGACAACAAAAAATAGGATGAAAACGAAATTAAAATTAATCTGTCTGACGATGCTGGCTCTTGGAGCAAGCGCCTGCACCCGGACCCAAACAGAAACAGACATGGAACAAACCGAATGGGACAAAGTATTCCCGCAAAGCGACCGCGTGAATCACCGTAAAGTCACCTTTACCAACCGCTACGGCATTACGCTGGCCGCCGATCTGTACGTACCGAAAGAGGCGTCGGGCAAGCTGCCCGCTATCGCCGTAAGCGGCCCGTTCGGAGCCGTCAAGGAACAATCTTCGGGACTTTATGCACAGACGCTGGCGGAGCGCGGATTCCTGACCCTCGCTTTCGACCCCTCCTATACGGGCGAAAGCGGCGGCGAACCCCGCTATGTGGCTTCGCCCGATATCAACACCGAAGATTTCAGTGCGGCGGTGGATTACCTTTCGACCCGTGACGACGTGGATGCGGAACGCATCGGCATCCTCGGCATCTGCGGCTGGGGCGGCATCGCGATTCAGGCCGCCATCAACGACCCGCGCATCCGGGCGACGGTCGCCTCGACGATGTACGACATGACCCGCGTCAGCGCCAACGGCTATTTCGATGCGGAAAATTCCGCCGAACAGCGCAACGCCAAGCGTGCGGCGATGGCCGCACAGCGCACGGAGGACTACCGCAACGGTTCGTACAAACTCGGCGGCGGAGTCGTCGATCCTTTGCCCGCGGATGCGCCGCAATTCGTCAAGGACTACCATGCCTATTACAAAACGCCGCGAGGCTACCACAAACGTTCGCTCAACTCCAACGGCGGATGGAACGTCACCTCGACCCTCCCGTTCCTCAATTTCCGGTTCTTTGAATACGCCGATGAATTGGAGAGTGCCGTACTGATCGTCCACGGCGAAAAGGCCCACTCCCGTTACTTCGGCGAGGATACGTTCAAAAAATTGAAAGGCGACAACAAAGAGTTGCTGATTATTCCCGGCGCCAACCATACCGATCTGTACGACCGGACGGAGATCATTCCTTTCGACAAGTTGGAGTCTTTTTTCAAAGATAACTTGAAATAGCGCGTATGGATATTTTTGAAAAGATGCGCAACGGGGAGCTGATCCTCGAAAGCGACCCGGAATATCCGGTATTGTACGAAGCGCTGCTCAGAGGGATGCGGATCACGGGCGAATTGAACGCATCCTACCATACTCCGGAGCAGACCCGCGAGATTATCAGCGAACTCACCGGGCAGAAACTGGACGATTCGGTCTGGATCGTCCCTCCGTTCCACACCGATTTCGGACAGTTCATCCGTTTCGGCAAAAAGGTTTTCGTCAACAACGGATGCACATTTATGGATCGCGGCGGGATTACCCTGGAGGATGGCGTGTTCATCGGCCCGAACGTGAACCTCATTACCGAAAACCATGCGGAGCAGCCGGAGCTCCGGCATAACGTTTATGCCCGGCCGATCCGAATCAGGCGCAACGCTTGGATCGGGGCTGCGGCGGTCGTTCTGCCGGGCGTGACGATCGGAGAGAATGCGATCGTGGCTGCCGGGGCGGTGGTTACGAAAGATGTCCCTGACGATACGATCGTCGGAGGGGTTCCGGCCCGAGAGATCCGGAAAATCAAAACCGAATGACGGGCACGGGCCGGTTATCATCGATAACCGGCCCGTTTGTAAAACGGCCAAACGGACTTGGCCGCCAACGATTATACTTACCGAACGCAAAAAAGATGGGTAAAAACATATTGATTCTTTCCTCCAGCCCGCGGCGCGGCGGCAATTCCGACTTGCTGTGCGAGCGTTTCCTGGCCGGGGCGGCAGAAGCCGGGCACCGGGTCGAGAAGATTTTTCTGAAAGACTTCCGGATCGGATACTGCACCGGGTGCGGAATTTGCTATAATGGAGAAAAACCTTGTCCCCAGCAGGACGACGCACCGGAAATATTGCAGAAAATGGTCGACGCGGACGTCATCGTAATGGCCACCCCGGTCTATTTCTATACGCTCAGCGCCCAGATGAAAACGCTGATCGACCGGGCCTGCGCCCGCTATTTGGAAATGAAAGACAAAGAATTTTTCTTTATCGTGACTGCCGCCGAACAGAGCATTCCGGCTATGGAGCGCACGATAGAGTGTTTCCGCGGTTTCCTCGACTGTATAGAGAATCCCCGGGAGCGAGGCGTCATTTACGGCGTAGGAGCATGGCGCGCGGGCGAAATCGTCGGAACACCTGCCATGGAGCAGGCTTACGAAGCCGGACTGAACGTATAGATTCGCGAACCGTTATGGACACTTTAAGCAACGGCGTCGGAATGCCGATCCCCGGCTCACATCGAACGGAAGAAAGCAAATCCGGATGTTTTTCGACTTGGCGCTTTCGGGAGGAGAAATGGCCGCGATCGCCGAGCTGGACAAAGGCGGAAGCCTTTGGGTTCACACGATGACCCGCAAACCGTGGGGTTCCTGATCGGAGTGGACAAATAAAACCCGAGATTTGCAATTTGCTTTAGAAAAACAGGCCATGATTCTTTTCCTCGTCGTTTTCGTTTTGCTGCTTCTGCTGCCCGACCTCTATATCTGGTTCGCATTCGTGCGGGAAACCGCTCCGGCATGCTGGAGCACGGCCTACTGGCTGCCCACGGCGCTGGCGTTCGCCGCCGCAGGAGCCTGGGGGGCCGGGTGTCATCAGGAGTGGCTGATAAAACTCTTTTTCGGACTGTTGCTGTGCGTCGCCGTACCCAAACTCCTCTTTACGGTCATTTCGCTTGCGGGACGCGGGATAGGAAGTTTCGTACCCTATGCCTCGACCGTCGGGAATATAACCGGTATCGTGGTCGGCGCTGCCACCTGTGCCGCTTTTGTCTACGGCTTTACGCACGGTTGGAAACGGCTTGAGGTCAAGGAAGTCACCTTGGTGTCGTCCAGGCTTCCGGCAGCCTTCGACGGTTACCGCATCGTGCAGCTCTCCGACCTGCATATCGGCACGTTCGGCAGCGACACGGGCTTCGTCCGGGAACTGGTCGGACGCGTGAATGCCTTGCAGCCGGATATGATCGTCTTCACGGGCGACTTAGTCAACAACTCGCCCGGCGAACTCGATCCCTTTCTGGAGATTCTGCCGCAGTTGAAGGCTCCCGACGGAGTTTTCTCGATCCTTGGCAACCACGACTACTGCACTTACCGGCATTACGACACGGCTGACGGGGCGGCGCGCAGCTTGGCGGAGTTGAAACGCCTCCAGAGGAGCTTCGGGTGGGATTTGTTGCTGAACGGGAATCGGATGATTCGACGCGGCAGTGACAGTATCGTCTTGATCGGGGTGGAGAACGACGGTCGGCCTCCCTTTCCTTCGCGCGGCGATTTGACTGAAGCGACGGAAGGAATTCCCGACGATGCTTTCAAAATCCTGCTGAGCCACGACCCGAGCCACTGGCGGCGCGAGGTGCTGCCCGCCACGGACATCGACCTGACGCTTTCGGGCCATACCCATGCCATGCAGTTGATGATCGGGGGCTTTTCACCCGCCCGATGGAGTTATCCCGAATGGGGAGGCCTCTACCGGCATGGGGAGCAGACGCTGTACGTGTCGCTCGGGGCGGGAGGTACCGTGCCGTTCCGCTTCGGTGCCTGGCCCGAGATCAATGTCATTACGCTGTACAAAACCGTTTTATGAAAGTTCGGTCGCCGGGTACGCTCTAAAGGATTCGGGGACGAGAGGCGGCCGGAAAAGCGCCTCTTCCCGCATAAAACGTGAACTTTTCCCGTCCGGCAGACCTGACCGGTTCCGGAACGCACGAGGCTATAAAATACATTCGATCACCGGCACTAACAGAGCCGTCGCCAGCCCCATCAAACCGATGGCAAGACCGCTTACCGCCCCTTCGACCGCTCCCATCTCCATCGCTTTGGCCGTTCCCACGCCATGGGCGGCCGACCCCATGGCCAATCCCTTGGCTATCTTGCTGGTGATTTTTAATTTACGAAGGACGAACGGCCCGACGATGCTTCCGAAAATACCGGTCAGGATGACCACAATAGCCGTCAGCGAGCCGATCCCTCCCGAACGCTCGGAAATGGACATTGCGATCGGTGTCGTGACCGATTTCGGCACTATCGACGCTTCGATTGTCGCGCCGGCTCCGAAAAGCCGGATAATCCCGATCACGCTCACGATTCCCACGACACTCCCCACCACGACCGAAGTGACGATCGACACCGCATTGGCCTTGAGCTGTTCCACCTGCCGGTAAAGCGCATAGCCGAGCGCCACCACCGACGGCCCGAGCATAAAATCGATCAATGCCGTTGCATCGTGATACTGTTCGTAGGAAATGCCCGTGGCCAGCAGGAAAACGATGATCACCGCTCCCGATGTAAGCAGCGGGTGCAGCAGGCCGATCCGCGTGCGCCGGAACAGCCATAGCGACAGCACGTAAATCCCTATGGTGAAAGTGAGCAGGAAAATCTGCGAGCCGACGAGTACTCCCAACGCCTCGAATGTATTATCGAGTTTCATGGCCGCCCTCCCGGATTTTTCGTTTTCGCTTGCGTATTTCCATCCGTTGCTGCGTCACGGCCACCACGGCCACGATCAATACTGTGCTGACCGCCGCCGAGACCAGAATGGCGGTCAGGTTGGCCGAGATCAGTCCCACGGAGGTGATCAGCCCTACCGCTGCCGGCAGGAAAAAGAGCACCATATTGTCGAGCAGGAGTTCAGACACCCGGCTCACCTGCTCCGGCCGAAGCCATCCGGATGCCAGTGCCATGAACAGCAATGCCATGCCCAGCACACTGCCGGGAATAATCCCGCCGATCAGCACGCTCACCCCGAGGCCCAGCAAATAGAAAAACAGCAGCCAAAACGATTGTACCAAAAATCCCATACCGCAAAGATACGTCAAAGAGGCGGAATGCGGACGACGAAATGGAACCGGATTTTGTGCGGTCGCTTCCTTGCTCGACCCCAGACGTGTTTTGGCATCCGATTCGGCTATTCAGACCCTTTTTTAGACATCACCCGCTCCGCAACTGATCCGTCAAGAGTGGTGTGCGGAATTATCCGTGAAGCCGTCGCGAACGATAAAATCTCCGAAGACAGCATTTCCGGGTTGCGGGATTTCCCTACCGACCACCCCGATCTGGATCTGAATCAGATCGATGAATAACAATCTGTTACAAATTTTCCTTATGATGTTAAAAATCGCACAATCGAACGCAAAACTCGTTTAAAGTCCTACTTTTGCAACATTCAAGTGAGATTTCAAACTGTAAACCGAGAAACCGATGGAAAAACAAGTCCAGCAGTACATCAGCGATTTTATGTCGCACATCGAGGCCAAAAACCCGAATGAACCGGAATTTCATCAGGCTGTCCATGAGGTGGTCGAAAGCCTGGCCCCGTATATTATCGAGAATCCTGTCCTGATGAAAATGAAAGTGCTGGAACGCATCGCCGAGCCGGAACGCGTGATTATCTTCCGAGTGCCGTGGGTCAATGACCGGGGCGAGGTGGAAATCAACCGCGGCTACCGGATTCAGATGAACAGCGCCATCGGGCCTTACAAGGGGGGCCTGCGGTTCCATGCTTCGGTGAACCTCAGTATTCTGAAGTTCCTGGCTTTTGAACAGACGTTCAAAAATGCGTTGACTACGCTGCCGATGGGCGGCGGCAAGGGAGGTTCTGATTTCAACCCGAAGGGGAAATCGGATAACGAGGTGATGCGCTTTTGTCAGAGCTTCGCTACCGAACTCCAGCGGCACATCGGGGCCGACACGGACGTGCCGGCGGGGGACATCGGTGTGGGAGCGCGTGAGATCGGCTTCCTGTTCGGCCAGTACAAGCGATTGCGCAATGAGTTTACCGGGACTTTGACCGGGAAAGGGCTTGATTGGGGGGGGAGCCCGCTCAGACCGGAGGCGACGGGGTACGGGGTGAGTTATTTTGCGCAGGAGATGCTCGCTACGCGGGGCGACAGTCCGGCGGGGAAAGTGGTGGCGATCTCCGGTTCGGGGAACGTGGCGCAGTATGCCATCCAGAAAATGACCCAACTGGGGGCGAAAGTGGTGACTGCTTCGGATTCGTCGGGCTACATCTACGATCCGGATGGTATCGATGCCGACAAGTTAGATTATATCCTGGAGTTGAAGAATATCTACCGCGGCCGCATCAGCGAATATGCGGAACGGTATCCGAGTGCGAAGTACTACCCTGGGGAGCGGCCGTGGGGGGTGAAGTGCGACATTGCCATGCCGTGTGCTACGCAGAACGAACTGAACGGGGAGGATGCGGCGAAATTGATTGCGAACGGCTGTATTTGTGTGGCGGAAGGGGCCAATATGCCTTCTACGCCGGAGGCGGTTCATGCGTTCCAGCAGCACAAGTTGCTCTATTCTCCGGGCAAGGCTTCCAATGCGGGCGGGGTGGCTACGTCCGGACTGGAAATGACCCAGAATTCCGAACGGTTGAAATGGAGCCCGGAAGAGGTGGACGAGAAACTCCGTTCGATCATGAAGAATATCCATTCGGTGTGTGTCGAGTACGGGACGGAGCCGGACGGGTATGTCAATTATGTGAAGGGGGCGAATATCGCGGGGTTCCGGAAGGTGGCCAATGCTATGCTGGCTCAGGGAATCGTATAGTATCTCTGTTTTATCGATTGCGTTTTCAGGCCGGTCCCGCATGCGGAGACCGGCCTGAAAACGTATAAGGGGAGCCGGTCTGCTTGCCTTTCCGGTGCGTAATGGCTGGTACTTTCACGCCCCAAAATTACCTTGAAAGGGTGTTCGGGGCGGGTTTATTACTTCTGAATTATTTTCCGCTGGGCACCGAACCGATCAGTTTGTTCGGTCAAAAAGCCTCGCAAGCTCCGACCCGAAAGGGCAGTGGAATTTTCTTCGAGTAAACTCCCCGGATCGAGTGCCGAGCGGCACCCCTCCGCACGGTGAAGCTCCGGCACCGCAGTGCCACGCCCGCAAAACAAATCGATTTTTTCCGACCAAGTATGAGAGTGTCCGCCTTTTTTTCGGTCGAACCGACCATGAAAAAACGTCAGCCACCCGAATCGATTCGGGTGGCTGACGTGCGAAAAAAGACCGTAAGTCCCTGTTAGAGAATGCTGAACGCCACCGTCAAACCCGCCATCACGATCGCCACCATACTCATCAACTTGATCAAGATGTTGAGCGACGGCCCGGAAGTATCCTTGAACGGATCCCCCACCGTGTCCCCCACGACGGTAGCCTTATGAGAATCCGACCCTTTGCCGCCGAGATTCCCCTCTTCGATGTACTTCTTGGCATTGTCCCAGGCCCCGCCGGAGTTAGCCATGAAAATCGCCAGCACGAACCCCGCGCCGAGGCCGCCGACCAGCAATCCCAGCACACCTGCAACCCCGAACACGATCCCCGTCACGATCGGCGCCACGATCGCCAGAATCGACGGCAGGAGCATCTCCCGCTGCGCCCCCTTGGTCGAGATCGCCACGCAACGCGCATAGTCCGGCGTCGCCTCGCCCGTCAGAATCCCTTTGATTTCGCGGAACTGCCGCCGCACCTCTTCGACCATCGACTGCGCCGCACGCCCCACCGCATTCATCGTCAGCCCGCAGAAAACGAACGCCATCATCGAACCGATGAAAACCCCGATCAGCACCTTCGGATTCATCAGATTGACCTGATAGTACTCCATGAAATCCGGCAGCGTCGCCTGTTCGACCGGCACCATATTCCCCAGCACCTCGATCGTTTTCACACCGATATGTTGCAACCCCATCTTGATCTCTTCCAGATACGACGCCATGAGCGCCAGTGCCGTCAGCGCCGCCGAACCGATGGCAAAACCCTTGCCCGTCGCCGCCGTGGTATTCCCCAGCGCATCCAGCGCATCCGTCCGTTTGCGCACCTCAGCCCCCAGACCGCTCATCTCCGCATTGCCGCCCGCATTGTCCGCAATCGGCCCGTAAGCGTCCGTAGCCAGCGTAATTCCCAGCGTCGAGAGCATCCCGACCGCTGCGATCCCGATCCCGTACAGCCCCAGCGACAGGTTGCCCGGGGTCAGCATATCCGTCACCTCGAAATTGATGGCGCACAGGAAAGCCAGAATAATCGCCGCCGCAATGGTAATCACCGGAATCGCCGTCGAGAGCATCCCGAGGCCGATCCCCGAAATAATCACCGTCGCCGGCCCCGTCTGCGAGCTTTCGGCCACTTTCCGGGTCGGTTTATACGACTGCGAAGTGTAGTATTCCGTAGACTGTCCGATAATGATCCCGGCCACCAAGCCGCAGATCACCGAGAACGAAATGCCCAGCCAGTTTTCCAATCCTAACAGATACAGAATGACGAACGTCGCTACCGCGATCAAGACGGAACTGGTATTGACCCCCAGGCCCAGAGACCGGAGCAGCGTTTTCATCGTCGCCCCCTCCTTGGTCTTGACCAAGTAGATGCCGATGATCGAGAGCAGAATCCCGACCGCTGCGATCAGCATCGGTGCCAGCACTGCCCGCAGCTGCATTTCCGGCGCTATGGCGAAAGCCGAAGCCCCCAATGCCGCGGTGGCCAGTATCGAGCCGCAGTAGCTTTCGTAGAGGTCTGCCCCCATCCCGGCCACGTCGCCCACATTATCCCCCACGTTATCCGCAATGGTAGCCGGATTGCGCGGGTCGTCTTCCGGAATCCCGGCTTCGACTTTCCCCACGAGATCCGCCCCCACGTCCGCAGCTTTGGTATAGATCCCTCCCCCCACTCTGGCGAATAACGCCTGCGTGGAAGCTCCCATACCGAAGGTCAGCATGGTAGTCGTGATAATCACCAGTTTCTGGGTAGTGGCAATGTCATCGTAGAACCACTCCAGCACCAAGTACCACGCCGATATATCCAGCAGTCCGAGGCCCACGACCACCAGTCCCATCACAGCCCCCGACCGGAAAGCGACTTTCAGCCCCCGGTTCAAGGATTCGGATGCGGCATGTGCGGTTCGCGCCGAAGCGTAAGTGGCGGTCTTCATGCCGATATACCCCGCCAGCCCCGAGAAAAAGCCCCCGGTCAAGAACGCGAACGGCACCCACGGATTCTGCACCCCGAATCCGTATGCCAATACCGCGAAGAAAGCGCACAACACCAGAAACACGATCCCGACGATCTTGTACTGCTGTTTCAGATAGGCCATGGCACCGCTGCGTACATGCCCGGCGATGGTTTTCATGATTTCGGTGCCTTCGCTCTGCTGCTTCATATGCACGAAGAAGTACCGGGCAAAGCACAAGGCGATGATTGCGGCGCAAGGTACGAGCCAAAAAATCAGAGGAATATTTGTACTCATAAGCATTTAGGGTTTTTAGGTTGTTTTTTCCGATGAAAGATAGCGATTTTTACAATACGACGTTCGCGCAGTGTATTTTTTCGGATTATTTTTGCCGGACGAATCGGAGGCTTATTTCGGGAATGATATGCAGAAAATAACGAACGAGGAACTGGGGCGGCCCACGCCCGAAGAGTTTGCGATGCAGCGGAAACTGCCGCTGACCGTGGTATTGGACAATGTGCGGAGCGCCAACAATGTGGGGGCATTTTTCCGGACAGGCGACGCGTTCGGTATCGAGCGGATCGTGTTGTGTGGAATCAGTGCGGTTCCTCCGTCGCGGGAGATTCACAAGAGTGCGCTGGGAGCGGAGTTCACGGTGGCCTGGGAATACGCCTCTTCGACTGTCGAGGCGGTGTCCCGGCTTCGTGCCGAAGGATATTGCGTGCTGGCGGTCGAACAGGTGCGGGGGGCGGTTTCGCTCGATGAGCTGGAAGCGGCTGCGTTCGGCGGCTTGGGAAAGTTCGCGCTGGTGTTCGGCAACGAGGTGGACGGAGTGCGGCAAGAGGTGGTCGACTTGTGTCACGGGGCGGTCGAAATCCCGCAGGTGGGAACCAAACATTCGCTGAACGTGGCGGTAAGCGGTGGAGTGGTACTGTGGGAATTTTTCCGGCAGTTGCGGTGACGTTCGGGGGCGAAATCTGGCCGAACGGCGAAGCGCACAGCGTGCCGTCCGCAGACAGAAGATCACCGACCGGCGGAAAGCGGTACGCATCCGCGCCGGGGGCGTCCGGCATTCCCCTTTGCCGGCTTAGAGCGCAGGAAACATTGTGTCTGTCGATTGTTCGCCGCTTTCACTATCTTTGTACTCCGACACATATACCGTTATGAAAAGATATTTATTCAGCCTGACAGCTTTCGTTCTTTCTGCCGCCGCATACGCCCAGCGGGAGAGCGTCAGCCTCGACCGGGGGTGGAGCTATACTCCCGGTTGGGTGATGAGCCTCACTGACGCCGGACGGCCTGTCGATCTTCCGCACACCTGGAACACCGATGCCCTGGGCGCCCGGCCCGACTACTACCGCGGTGTGGGGAACTACCTCAAAATCATTGAGATACCTGAAGAATGGCAAGGAAGGCGCCTGTTCCTGCGGTTCGGAGGGGCCAATTCGGTCTGCAACCTCTACGTCAACGGCAAGCACGCCGGAGAACACCGGGGAGGGTACACCGCTTTTGCCTGCGAGATCACTCGCCACGTCAATTTCGGCGGTCGGAACACGCTGTTAGTGAAGGTCAACAACTCCCCTGCCCTCGATTTGCTGCCCCTGACCGGCGACTTCAATATCTACGGCGGCCTTTACCGCAGCGTCGAACTCGTCACCACCCCTGCTACGCATATCGCGCTGGACGATTACGGCTCGTGCGGGCTGTATGTCACTCCCACCCATGTTTCCGCTGCCCAGGCCGACATCAATACTTTGGTCGGTGTGCGCGGCGGGAGCGGGGAGATGGCCGTGGTTACTTTCGTTCTGCGCGACGGCGAAGGAAACACTCTCGATTCGCTCACCCGACGCGTCAAACTCGACAGCAAAGGGTGCGCCGACATCGCGGCCAGTTTCGGCATCTCGCAGCCCCGGCTGTGGAGTACGGACGATCCCTATCTGTACGATATGGAGGCCCGCGTGAGTGGTTCCGGCGGCTATGATACCGTGAAACAGAGTTTCGGCGTGCGCTGGTTTTCGGTGGACGACCAAAACCGGTTTCTGCTTAACGGGAATCCTGTGCGTATTCAGGGTGTCTGCCGCGTCGAGGATTGGGACGGCATCGGGAACGCCCTCAGGCCCCAGAATCACCGGCGCGACGTGGAACTGATGAAAGAGATGGGGGTGAATGCCGTGCGGTGCGCTTATTTTCCGAACGACCCTTATTTCCTCGACCTTTGCGACAGGGCCGGGATTCTCGTCTGGAGCGAGATCCCGCTGGTCGGTGCGGGGCAGTACCGCGACAAGGGGTTCAGCGACAGCGAAGGCTTTTGGAACGACGCCCGGCGGCAGCTGCGCGAGATGATCCATCAGTTTTACAATCATCCGAGTGTCGTCTGGTGGGGTATTTTCGACCAACTGACCCAGCGCGGCGACGATCCCCTGACACTGGTGCGCGAATTGAACAAGATCGCCCGCGAGGAGGGAGGCGGCCGGCTGACTGTGGCGGCCAGCAATCAGGACGGCGACCTGAATTTCGTCACCGATCTCATCGGTTTCAATCAGTTTATGGGGTGGATTTCGGGACAGCCAGAGGATTTCGCCGGTTGGACTTCTGACCTGCGCAAAGGGTTTCCGACTCTCAAGAGCGGCGTGAGCGAATATGGGGCCGGAGCCAGTGTCTACCAGTGGGAGGACAGTCTCTGCCGGCCCGACTATGCCGGGGCGTGGCATCCGGAACAGTGGCAGACCGCCCTGCATGAGACTTATTGGAGTGTGATCGCCTCCAAACCCAGTTTTTGGGGCACTTTCGTCTGGACGATGTTCGACTACGGCGCCGCCCACCGCACCGACGGAGCGAGGCCGGGGGTGGCGGACTACGGGCTGGTCACTTTCGACCGCAGCGTGCGCAAGGACGCTTTCTACTTCTATAAGGCGAACTGGAATGCCTCCGAACCATTCGTCCATATCGTCGACAAACGGTACGACGTGAGGCGCAATCCGAGTCAGACGCTGCGCGTCTTTTCAAACCAGAACGATGTGGAGCTGTTCGTGAACGGCGTTTCGCAGGGCCTGCGCGTGAACGACGGACTGGGACGTTTCGTCTGGGAAAATGTGGCGTTGAGGCGGGGGGCGAATACTGTCGAGGCGGTCGATCCGATGACGGGCCGACGGGACAAGGCCGTGATCACGATCCGGCCGCAGACCGTTCTGCCCGAACCTTCGCTGCCCGGCGGAGCGGGACGCAGCACGCCGTCCTCCCGGCTCCGGCCTGCGAATAAACAGTAGAGACGGGGGCCTGCTTCGTCTGTTCATGCGGATTTTTTACTGGTTACGCGCCGATCCGACTTCGGAGGAACAGACGACAGGCGGAGGCCGGCATGCTATGGCTTCCGCAACAACGAAAAACCATGAAGACCGTATATAACCGACAAAAAATACTTCAAATCTGTCTGTTCCTCGTAGTGTTCGTCATCATCGGGCGGCTGTTCTGGCTTCAGGTGATCGACAGCGATTACAAAGACTTCGCGCGGAACAATGCCATGCGTTACATGGTGCAGTATCCTCCGCGCGGAGAAGTGTACGACCGCAACGGCGAATTTTTGGTCCAGAGCACCGAATCGTATGACCTGATGGTCATCCCCCGCGACGTCGAACCGTTCGACACGGTCGATCTGGCCAATACCCTCGGCGTCACTGCCGAAGAGATTCGCAAGGCCCTCGACAAAGCGAGACGCTACTCCAAGCGCCGCCCTTCGATGATCTTCAAGCAGCTCTCCAAGGAAGTCAAACTCAAACTCGACGAACGCCATCCGGTAGGCTTTTACACCCAGTACCGCACCTCGCGCACCTATCCCCGCAAGATTGCGGGCAATTTGCTGGGTTACATCAACGAAGTGGACGAAGCGACCATCAAGCGCGACCCGTATTACCGGATGGGCGACTACATCGGCAAAAGCGGCATCGAAAAGTCGTACGAAAAGTATCTTCGCGGCCGCAAAGGAGTGAAAGTCGAACTGGTCGATGTATACGGCATGCCGCAGGGCTCCTATGCCGACGGACGATACGACACCCTGCCGGTGCCGGGACGGGCCATCACCTGCACGATCGACGCCGGATTGCAGCAACTGGCGGAAGAACTGATGGCCGGAAAGGTCGGGTCGGTGGTGGCCATCGAGCCTGCCACCGGGGAAATCCTCGTGATGGCCAGCAGCCCCAGTTACGACCCGGATAAACTGGTGGGCAGGGACTTGGGGAACAATTACATGGAACTGCTGCGCAACCGGAGGCACCCGCTGTTCAACCGCGCCGTGATGTCGCGCTATCCTCCCGGGTCGACTTTCAAGGTCGTCAACGGCCTGATCGGGATGCAGGAGGGAGTCACGCTGCCCGGCGATTTACATCCCTGCCACAATGGCTATACCATCGGACGGGGCGTGAAATGCCACAGCCACCTCTCGCCTCTGAACCTCGTGCAGGCTACGGCTAACTCGTGCAACGCCTATTTCTGCTACGTGCTGCGCGACATCCTCGACAACCGCGCCTACGGCGGCATCACCCGGGGCGGATTCGACCGGTGGCGCGAATACGTCAAGAGCTTCGGCTTCGGCCGCAAATTGGAATCCGACTTCTGGGATGAACTGGCCGGCTATGTGCCTACCTCCGAATTTTACGACCGCCGTTATCGCGGAAGTTGGAATTCGCTGACCGTCATCTCGCTGGCCATCGGCCAGGGCGAACTGGGCGTTACTCCGCTGCAGCTGGCGAACCTGGGGGCCACTATCGCTAACCGGGGATACTACTATATTCCGCACGTGGTGAAGAAGATCGCCGGGCTGGACTCCATCGACGCCCGGTTCTACGAGAAGAATTACACCCAGGTCGATCCCAAACATTTCGAGCCGATCGTCGAAGGGATGTACCAGGCGGTGAACGTGGCCGGCACGGCCACCCGTTTCGCGGTGCCGGGGCTGGACATCTGCGGCAAGACCGGCACCGCCCAGAACCCGAACGGCGCCGACCATTCGACATTCCTTTGCTTCGCTCCGCGGGACAACCCGAAGATCGTCGTCTCCGTGTATGTCGAGCACGGCCGCTTCGGGGCCACCGCAGCCGCACCTATCGCCAGCCTGCTGGTGGAACAATACCTGACGGACACGATCCGCCGGCCCGAAATGATGCAGCAGATCAAAGAGATGAACATAGCCTATCCGATGTATGACAAACGAGGTAAATAAAGGCGGGGGGGGGCGTTTGTTCGCCTCCGACATTGACTGGTGGACGGTCGGCATCTACGTCCTGATGGTCTTTTTCGGATGGCTGAATATCTACGCGGCCGTCTACAACGAAGAACAGGCCGGCATCTTCGACCTCTCGCAGCGCTACGGCATGCAGATGCTCTGGATCGGCATAGGCTTCTTCCTCGCCATCTCCATTCTGTTGATCGACGGCAAATACTGGCACATGCTGGCCTACCCGTTCTATTTCGCGATGTTGGGGGTGATGCTTTTCGTGCTGTTGTTCGGCCGGGAGATCAACGGGGCCAAGGCATGGCTTGTCGTCGGGCCGGTGCAAATACAGCCCGCCGAATTTATGAAATTCGTCACGGCGCTGGCGCTGGCCCGGTATATGAGTGCCTATAATTTCGATCTGCACAGCGGCAGGGCTTTGTATTACATCGGCTTGATCATCGGGATTCCGGTACTGCTGATCCTCGCCCAGAACGATACCGGATCGGCTCTGGTTTTCGCCGCCTTTTTTCTGATGCTCTATCGGGAAGGGTTCGGCTCTGGGTTGTATGTAGTGGTGCTGATGCTGATTTTCTTATTCATTATTTCGTTCCTGCTCGAACCGCTGCCGATTCTTTTTATCGTGCTGCTGCTGTGCCTGACGGCGCAGGGGGCCGTCAACCGGAACTGGCGCGACACTTTGCGGTACTTCGCTCTGGTTTTGCTGTTGGGGATCGTCCTGTTCGTCGCGCTCACCTTTCTCGGAACGACGGTCAGCCTTTACCATGCGATGCTCGGCGGCGTGGCCTTGTCCGTACCCTGGCTCGTGCGGTACGCCGTGCGGCGGCATGTGCCCAATTTGTGGCAGTTCGCCTTGCTTTTCGCCGGAGCGGTTCTTTTCACCGGGGTGGTCGATTATGTTTTCAACAACGTCCTGCAAGTTCATCAGCAGAAACGTATTCTCGATTTGCTGGGCATCGAGAACGATCCGCACGGCTGGAGTTACAATGTCATCCAGTCCAAGATCGCCATCGGTTCCGGAGGATTTTTAGGCAAGGGTTTTCTGGGGGGGACTCAGACGCGTTTCAGTTTCGTGCCGGAACAGAGTACCGACTTCATCTTCTGCACTGTCGGCGAAGAATGGGGCTTCGTGGGATCGCTGGGGGTGGTACTGCTGTTCCTGTTTCTGATCTTGCGGCTGATGCGGATGGGCGAACGGCAGAAAGAACCTTTCGGACGAATTTACTGCTATTCTGTCGCGGCCATATTTTTCATGCATTTCGTCATCAATATCGGGATGACTGTCGGACTGTTTCCGGTGGTGGGGATTCCTCTGCCTTTTTTCAGTTACGGCGGTTCCAGTCTGATGGCTTTTACCATATTGCTGTTCGTTGCCGTGCGGATCGATGCTTCGCAGTACGACGAGAGCGCGCGTAAACTGCTGTAGCGGCAGCAGGGAGTATTCCTTGCCCGCCGGAACTTTTGTCGGCAATGATCCTCTATGACTTCCAATGACAGCCCGAAGCCACTTTCGGCGTAAGACAGGTACAGAGAGACTTGGCATTCAGAGATAAGATGCTGGAATATCCAGCGAGATTCCACTATGGTACAATTAAACTTGCGCAAAACGCAACAAAACAATGTTTCAATTCCAGGATGGTACGATTAATCAATTCTCAAGGTAGTTATTTTTATTTAAATCCGGCAGGGATTTTTCCCTGCTGGATTTGAAAATTACCGTTTTTCGGCAATCAATCGGATGCTGTAATGTCCGAAAGTAAGCATAAGAAGTATTTTCATAGCTTATTTTTTAGTTGAACTTTTGTGTTGGTAATTTGGTAAATATATCTAATATAATTACCTTTGAAAATCCAGTTGAAATGGGGGCAGTCCGTTTTTAACCGGAGAAATGCCAGAATTACCGTCTGGCATTTTGTTGTTTAAATAGATTGTTTCTACATTGTGTGTTTGTTTTTACCGATTGTATTGTTACGTTTAAAAAGATCATTTCAATTGCAAATGTAGTCCATTTTTTTGAATCACCAAATAATCGATAAGATATGATGTGATATTATTGAAAAATATAATATTCAGACAATCCGAACAACGCCCGTCTTTCCGTTCTTCTTTTTCTGCAAACCGCTGAAAAGTGTTATCTTTACCTTTGCAAATCGTCCAGGAGACAAATTGTCCCCGGAGGCTAAACCTGAGAGATGCCACAAACCCGGATAAGTAAAGATTCCATTTGCGCCGTCGTCGGTTACGGCAGCTGGGCCACCGCCATCGTCAAAATATTGTTGGAGAACGGCAGCACCGTCCGCTGGCACGTCCGCAACCCGGAAGTCAAGGCTCACCTGACGGCCCACCGCACCAATCCCAAGTACCTCAGCCAGGTGCACTTCTTCACCGACCGGCTGCAGGTCAGCGATGACATACGTTCCGTGGTGCGCGACAGCGATGTGATCATCTTCGCCGTACCTTCCGCTTTCCTCGGGCTTACTTTGGAACCGCTCGACCGCCGTGCGCTGGACGGAAAATTCATCGTCTCCGCCATCAAGGGGATTGTTCCTGACGGGTATGTTACCGTCGCCGAATGGCTCAACCAACGTTACGGCGTACCCTTCGACCGCATCGGAATCGTGACCGGGCCGTGCCATGCAGAAGAAGTCGCCCTCGAACGCTTGTCGTACCTGACCATGGTATGCAAAGACCCGGCGACGGCTGATCTGCTGGGCGAAAAATTTGCGAACGACTATATCCGGGTTACGATATCGGCAGATATATACGGAGCAGAGTATGCGGCAGTACTGAAGAATATTTATGCCATTGCTGTCGGAATAGCGCATGGGTTGGGATACGGCGACAATTTCCTCGCCGTGCTTATTTCCAATGCAGCGCTGGAAATGGAACGATTCCTCAGCTCCACTTTCGACGCCGAGCGGAACGTCTGCAACTCGGCTTATTTGGGAGATCTGCTGGTGACGTGCTATTCGCAGTTCAGCCGCAACCGGACCTTCGGCGTCATGATCGGCAAGGGGTATTCGGTGCGGAACGCCCAGATGGAGATGAACATGGTCGCGGAGGGATACTACGCCGCAGATTGTATCCACAGGCTGCAATCCCGGTTCGGAATCGATATGCCGATCGCCGAAGCCGTGTATGGCATACTTTATGAGCGGAAAAGCCCGGTCGACCAACTCAAAGGGATATTGGATCGGCTTAGATAAGCATATCGGGGCCGGAATGCCAAGTCTTCGGCGGCAGGGCGGGAGGCTGGCTTGCAGGCTCTCGCCGGCAATCCGGCTTGGCTGCTGTCACGGAAATACACTTGTGTGCGGAGCTTAACAATTCAAGATCAACTAAAATAAGCGCATAATTATGAAAAGTGTGAATGTACGGATCGATCAGATTTTCGCCCCGGCCTCGACGGTCAAGGAGGCGGACATCGCCGCTTTGCAACCGGAGATCGAGCAAGCCAACCAATTGCTGCACAACGGCAGGGGCAAAGGGAACGACTTCCTGGGATGGGTGAATCTGCCCTCCTCGATTACGGAGACGCAGCTGAATGCTATTCAGGCTGTTGCCGACACCTTGCGCGGCGAAGCCGACATCGTTATCGCGATCGGTATCGGCGGCTCGTATCTGGGAGCGAAAGCCGTGCTGGAAGCATTGAGCGGGTCGTTCGACAGCCTCGTCGCTCCGCGCAAAGGCGTGAACCCGCGGGTGATTTTCGCCGGGCAGAATATCAGTGAAGATTATACCTGGGAATTGATGCAGGCCGTCAAAGATTACGACATAGCCGCCATCGTCATCTCCAAGTCGGGAACGACTACCGAGCCGGCTATCGCTTTCCGCATCATCCGGGAGGAGATCGAAAGGCGCTACGGCAAGCAGGGAGCGGCGCGGCGGATCGCAGCCGTGACTGACGAGGCGAAAGGAGCGCTGCGCAAACTGGCCGATACGGAAGGATACGACACATTCGTCATTCCGGACAATGTAGGCGGCCGGTATTCGGTGCTGACGCCGGTAGGGCTTTTGCCGTTAGCGGTGGCAGGCGTGGATATTCGTGAACTCGTGGCTGGGGCGGCTGAAATGGAACGGCTGACCGCTACGGCATCTTTTGCTGAAAATCCGGCGATGCAGTATGCAGCGGCGCGGACGGCGCTCTACCGGGCGGGTCGAAAGATCGAAATATTGGCGTCGTACGAGCCGAAATTGCAGAATATCGGCGAATGGTGGAAACAACTTTACGGCGAGAGCGAAGGAAAGAACGGGAAGGGGATTTTCCCGGCCTCTGTGACTTTGACGGCGGATCTGCATTCGATGGGACAATATATTCAGGAGGGTGAGCGGACGTTGTTTGAAACTGTGATCCGCGTAGCGGAACCGGCTCATACTTTCAAGATCGGAACCGATCCGGAGAATCTCGACGGTTTGAATTTCCTGGCCGGGAAACGTATCGGGGAGGTCAATCGGATGGCGATTCTGGGGACGATGCTGGCCCATGTGGACGGCGGGGTGCCGAACATTGCTGTCGAACTGCCCAAGATTGATGCGCGTACGATCGGAGCACTGCTCTATATGTTTGAAAAGGCATGCGGGATCAGCGGCTATGCGCTGGGTGTCAACCCGTTCGACCAACCGGGGGTCGAGGCGTATAAAAAGAATATGTTCGCTTTGCTCGGCAAACCGGGGTACGAAGCCGAAGGGGAAAAACTGAAGGGACGGTTGTAATATTTATGTCACAAAACAAGCCGCACAGAATTTAATTCTGTGCGGCTTGTTTTTTACCGATTAGCGAAATAAAACCCATTGACAGGAATGCCATCATAAAGAATGACAACACGACCATTTAGCTCTTTAAGTTCCGAAACGGGCAGCATCGGTTTTATAATCGTCATGTCCGACGAAGGAGTTACTCCCGTCTGTTCCACATAATACTCGATCGTCGGTTGATCGTGTCTGCTTGACGGTACAATGATCACCGGCAATTCCAATCCCGTCCGTTCGATTACGTCCAAAAAATCCAATAACTCCCCGATACAGCTCGAACAACCGGAATAAACAAAATAAGCAACCTCGAATCCTTTATGTCCTTTCGTTCCTGCACGTAACAAGGAATCCACGGCACGAGGCAAGTCGGAATAAGTTCGACCACGATCCGCTCCTTTAACTGCCTTCACGATCACCTCGGCACGCATATCTTCTTCTTTCATCCTCTTCTCCATCGTTCCTCTCGAACCACAGGAAAAGAATACGACAAATAAAACACCACAGACAATCCAAACAAGAACCGTCTTCATATACCGATACTTAATCAAAAACATTAAACCAGACTACGAGGGCAATGTCAGCCGCACCAGTTGAGGCATCATGTCGTCATCGTATCCTGTCGCATAAATCGTATGTATGTCGCTCCCTGAAGACAACGCATTCACATAACGACCCACCGCATAACTGTTTACAAGATTTCCTGCCCAATCGAACCGGAATATCCAGCAGGGGAATCTTCGCTCATCGGTCATTTCACCCGATAGACGGGCATCTGTATAGGCAAGATAAAAACCGACAGAATCGCAACAATAACCGACATAAGCATACGGAACTATACCTTGATACACCACATCCGGAATGGAAGTGTCATCTTCTCGCACTTTATACCGGATATCATCGAACGAATCGGGTCCTTTTATCCGTTTCTGCAGATTGAGCACCGTATCTCTGAGTTCCACCACCGGTTCTGATAAGGAAGCATATACCAAAACATTCCTGTCCGGATTCATCACAACGAATCCTTGCGATACATTGAACGTATTATACCGATACGTTCCAAAATCCGCCAGGGTCGTTTGAGCATCACCGAGCAGGAAACGCGATGCTTTATTGTCGATTCCCTGTTTCTTGGCCTGGAAACAATACGGATTTTCAAAAACAGTCCGGCCATTACCCATCCGATTCAATCCGAAAGAGATATACCGATACTGCCGCAAAGGAATCGTATATCCTTTGACGGATAATAAAGAATCCAGCGAAATGAAAGCTACCTGTTTTCGGATAAAATCCCGTAAGATCAAGATGTCGCCCTCCAGATTAACCGACGCCTCCAGTACCTCGTTCGGTCCTTTTCCCTGGGACAGATAATCCGCTATCGGTCGCTGCGTTTTCAAGTTATACAATTGCAAGGTAGCACAGTCCGAGTTCGGTTTATTGACCACAATCAATACCGAATCCCGATAAACGAAAAACCGGCGGGCATGGAGAAAAACACTATCCACCCACACCGTATCGACCGTCAAATCAAGCGCTTCGGTTTTAACTCGATCATCCAACTCAACCACCTCTTCTTTCTCGGTATTACAAGCCGACAAAAAACAAACCAATTCCAATAACCAGAACACCGTCCCCATTCGGAGTCCGATCTTCTTTGTTGAGTTTTTCATAAGAGATTACAATTTATCCTGCCCAAACAAGATCAAATATACTTCTTTTTTCAGTTTCAAACATCACACAAATATATCGGGCCACCCTAAGGTTGCCCGATACGCTCAAAACTTGAATCATTTTTACTCTTCAGCTCGACCGTTGCATTCCAATGTATACCCGAATTTCTTGATGCTACACCAGCCCTCATTTCCTACACACCTGAACAACACTTGGTCTCCTTTATGAATTTCACATTCAGCCAATGATTCCACATCGGCCTTGAGCAAATGGGATGTATACATACTTTGACGACCAGCCATACAAATCACGGCTGCCGAAACACACAGCATGGCAGCTGCATAAAAAAGGATGTTTTTCATTTTGAACAAAAGTTAGTTAGTGACTAAATATGACGCAAATATAATAATAAGTATGAATAATATCAAATTATATTACAGGCGATTACTTACTTATTATTGTATACGTTCGGATTTAGCGGATTCGGGTGTATAAGACGCACCGGTTTGAGTATAAAATTCGGTGTTGGGATCTCTCGATGCCAACTCCCCAAAGAAGCAGCCTTTTCATGGCACAGAAAGAGTTGGTTAGGTCCCTCTAAAGTTCGGAAATAAAACCCAAGAAAACAGACTGGGCGGGGGCTTTGCGGCCGGCTAATTTTCATTACATTTATCGCAAACCTTACCGGACTGAACACTATGACGATCAAAGAACGGTTTGCGGGGATCATCGGCTGGTTCTCGGAGCACATGCCCGAAGCCGAAACGGAATTACACTATCGAACTCCGTACGAATGCTGGTGGCGGTCATGCTGTCGGCGCAGTGTACCGACAAACGGGTGAATCTGGTGACGCCGGCTCTGTTCGAGCGGTTTCCGGACGCGCGACGCCGGACGAGGTGTTCGAGTCTGTCCGGTCGGTCTTGTATCCGAACGCTAAGGCCGAACATTTAGTCGCGATGGCCCGGAGGCTACAAGATACGTACGGCGGGCAGGTGCCCGATACGGTCGAAGAGCTGGTCACGCTCCAAGGGGTGGGGCGCAAAACGGCGAACGTGATCGTCTCGATCGTTTACGGAAAACCGGCGATGGCGGTCGATACGCACGTGTTCCGGGTGGCCGAACGGATCGGGCTGACGACGCGCTCCAAAAATCCGCTCCAAACCGAACGGGCTCTGGTGGCGCACATCCCGCCGGAACTCTTGGGGCGGGCGCATCATTGGCTGATTCTTCATGGGCGTTATGTCTGTACGGCCCGGTCGCCGAAGTGCGATGCTTGCCATCGCGCCGTGGTGTTGCCACCGCCAGCGGGAACTGAAAGCGGCGGCTTCTTCTCAAAACCAACGGGGTTAGTTTTTATTTCGTTAGGATAGACCCGCCCCCGGCGATGCGCAGCATCGGTGCCGCGTTTTATGGGTTTTGCTTTTGGGTAGAGGCTGTCTCTCGCCCCCCGCGGGCCCGGTGCCGCTGGGCACCCGATCCGATACCACTTAACATGTGAAAAGACTTTCGGCTATGATCTCCCTATGTCAGGCTTGAGGTGTGCTGCCCGGTACGCGATCCGAATGAAACTATCCCCAAAAGTCTGCCGGCAACAAGATAACCAAGATACTGCGCCCCACATGGGCCGCTTAAATAACTCCTCTCAAACTCCAACAAAAGGTTCCAACGGAGTCCCGCGGGAGGGGGAAACTCCGTATTGCAGGGACCGGAGTCATCCGAATTTCAAACCGAGCCGAGCAAACCCCACTAAACAGACGCAATGCGTCCCCGCGGCGAACGAACATACGCCGTATCGCCATATCTCAGCCTCCGCCCGACGAATCGCCCCACAAAAGAAAAAGTCCGGAACGATCTATGATCGTTCCGGACTTTCGCGTCGTATAGAGAATAAAGTTTACCCTATTTTTTCCTGCTTCAAAGCCGCGTGAGCCGCCGCCAGTCTTGCGATCGGCACCCGGAACGGCGAGCAGGAAACGTAGTTCAGCCCCGCATAGTGGCAGAATTCAACCGAACTCGGTTCCCCACCGTGTTCGCCGCAAATCCCGCACTTGAGGCCTTCGCGAACCCCGCGTCCCTTGAACACCGCTTCGCGAATCAGCTGTCCGACCCCTTTGACATCCAGAATCTGGAACGGGTCTTGTTTCAGAATCCCCCGTTTGAGGTATTCCGGCAGGAACTTCCCGATGTCGTCCCGCGAGAAACCGAGCGTCATCTGGGTCAGGTCGTTCGTCCCGAACGAGAAGAACTGAGCCACTTCCGCAATTTCGTTCGCCGTCACCGCCGCACGCGGAACTTCGATCATCGTCCCGACCATATAGTCGATCTTGTCGTTGCGTTCTGCAAAGACTTCATTGGCAGTGGCATCGATGATCTTCTTCTGGTACTTGAGTTCCTTGTGGTTCCCCACGAGCGGCACCATGATTTCGACATGCACCGGCACCCCTTTCTTCTTCACGTTCATCGCCGCTTCGATAATCGCGCGGGTCTGCATTTCCGTAATTTCCGGATAGGTGTTCCCCAAGCGGCAACCGCGGTGTCCCAGCATCGGATTGACTTCGGCCAGCGATGCGACCTTGTCCTTGATCTTTTCGTAGCTTACGCCCATTTCAGCTGCCAGTTCGCGCTGTTCTTTTTCGAAATGCGGTACGAATTCGTGCAACGGCGGGTCGAGAAGCCGCACGGTCACCGGATTCCCTTCCATCACTTCAAACAGCCCTTCAAAGTCGCCGCGCTGGATCGGCAACAGCTTTGCCAACGCTTTCCGCCGCCCTTGTTCGTCATCGGCGAGGATCATTTCGCGCACGGATTTGATCCGATCCCCTTCAAAGAACATGTGTTCCGTCCGGCAAAGGCCGATCCCCTGCGCGCCGAACGCGAATGCCTGTTTCGCATCGCGCGGCGTGTCGGCATTGGCCCGCACTTTCAAGTGCGCATATTTGTTCGCCAGGTCCATCAGCTTGCCGAAGTCTCCCGACAGATCCGCCGCCTGCGTAGCGACTTTCCCTTCGTACACTTCGCCCGTCGAGCCGTTGAGCGAGATCCAGTCCCCTTCCTTGAGCACCGTCCCGCCGATGGTTATCGTCCGCGCTTTGTAGTCCACCTGAATAGCCCCCGCACCGGAAACGCAGCATTTCCCCATCCCTCTCGCCACCACTGCAGCATGGCTGGTCATCCCCCCTCTTGCCGTCAGAATCCCGTTCGCAGCGTTCATCCCTTTCAGATCTTCCGGCGAGGTTTCGATACGCACGAGGATCGTTTCCTTCCCCTTTTCCTTCCAAGCCTCTGCATCGTCGGCGAAGAAGACGATCTGTCCGGTCGCCGCCCCCGGCGATGCCGGCAGCCCTTTGGTCAGCACCTTAGCCGATTTGACCGCATCCTTGTCGAACACCGGGTGCAGCAATTCATCCAATTTTGCCGGTTCGACCCGCAGCACCGCCGTCTTTTCGTCGATCAGCCCTTCGGCGAGCATCTCCATCGCCATCCGCACCATCGCTTCCCCGGTCCGTTTCCCCGACCGTGTCTGGAGCATCCACAGCTTACCGTCCTGAATGGTAAACTCGATGTCCTGCATGTCCGTAAAGTAGGTTTCGAGATGGTTTTGGATTTCGTCGAGTTCCTTATATACCGCCGGCATCACTTCTTCGAGTGACGGATATTTCGCTTTGCGTTCTTCTTCGCTGATTCCCTGCAGCTTAGCCCATCTTCTGGAACCTTCGATCGTGATCTGCTGCGGCGTGCGAATCCCCGCTACAACGTCTTCCCCCTGTGCATTGACTAAATATTCGCCGTTGAAGATATTTTCGCCGGTCGCCGCATCGCGCGTAAAGGCCACCCCGGTCGCCGAGTTGTCCCCCATGTTCCCGAAGACCATGGCCTGTACATTGACCGCCGTCCCCCAGTCCGACGGATATTTGTGCATCTGCCGGTAGAGGATTGCCCGTTCGTTCATCCAGCTTTCAAACACCGCGCAGATCGCGCCCCAGAGCTGTTCCCACGGATCGTTCGGGAAGTCCTTGCCGGTCTGTTTGAGCACGGCGGCCTTGAATTTGGTCACCATCTCCTTGAGGTCGTCCGCTGTAAATTCGGTGTCGTTCACAATCCCCTTGGCCGCCTTCATGTTGTCGATGATCTCTTCAAACGGGTCGTGGTCTTCTTTCGACTGCGGTTTCATCCCGAGCACCACGTCGCCGTACATCTGCACGAACCGGCGGTACGAGTCCCAAGCGAACCGCGGATTCCCGCTGCGCTTGGCCACCGCTTCGACCGCTTGGTCGTTCATCCCCAGGTTCAGGATGGTGTCCATCATCCCCGGCATCGAAACCCGCGCCCCCGAGCGCACCGACATCAAGAGCGGATTGGTCGTCGAGCCGAACTCCATCCCCATCTGTTTTTCGACATCTTTCATAGCCTTTTCCACGTCCGGCTTGATCATGGCGATCACACCTTCCTTACCGTGGGTATAGAATTCGGTGCATACTTCGGTGGTAATGGTGAAACCCGCCGGCACAGGGATACCGATCAGGTTCATTTCAGCCAGATTGGCTCCTTTGCCGCCGAGCAGCTCTTTCATCTTGCCGTTTCCTTCGGCCTTTTTGTTACCGAACGAATAAACGCGTTTTACGTTGGACATTTTGTTGTGGTTTATGAATTAATTGACTGTATATCAATGTAATGATGCTTTCCCCGCCTTTCCTGCGGTAAAGGTGTGTCGGCAAATATACGCTATTTTCCGGGATTTTCACACTCTGCGGGCCGGATGGGGCGGTTTCGACAGAATTTTGCAATTTTTCCAGTAATTGCTTTTATATTTGTCGTCTTTCATTAAGTATTACTGACCGCGTGTCGGTCCAATTCTATGATTTCGATGGAAAAACAAAAAGAACAACTCGAGCCGGGAGATGCCGGCTCGGTCGCGAAGAACGGAACCCGAGCTGAACGCGCGGCGCATATTCGGGTAGAACGGAAACGGATCTGGAAATACGACCGGGCCTTGCGTCACGATGCAAAGAATGCGTTTCTGTTGCTGGCTGTCGGCGTAGGGCTGGCGGCGGCAGCAGCGGCTCTGATCTGGTGTCTGACGTGGTGGGGGATCGTGTCGGGAGTGCTGGTGGGTGCGGCGGCGGGGGCCCTGTTGTGGTTCAAGATCGGGGAGCTGCGTTATCTGCTCGGGAGTGGCCGGGCGGAAATGTACGATGATTCGCTGCTGATCGGGGCGGTGGTGGTGCGCGAAGAGCCGCTGACCGTGCTGGCGCTGACCGATATCGGCACTTCGCACGAGATGGAATACCGCCGCTATTTCGACGGGGAAAAGGAAATTTCCAAAAAGGAATACATGGATGCCTTGAGGGAGGCGGAGAAAATATGGGACGCTGAATGGGAAGATATGTACCTGAAAGCGGAGACGCCGGAACGAGCAGACGAACTATACGACAGTTATTGGATTCCGATCAAGAAGAGGTTATACAGAGAGGACAAAGATGCGGTAGGACGCTGGGCTTGCAAACTGCATGTGGTGGGCAGCGGCGACTGGTCTTATAAAAAAGGCGACCGGATGCCGTGCAGTTCCGGGTATGGCGCGGAGGACGAGGAACAGAGGATTTGGACGATGATGGAGGTGATCCCGCTGGTGTGGGGGACGCGGAACGAAGAAGACCTGAAACGGTGCATGGAAGCCATTCCCGCTTTTGAATGGGAGCTTCTGGATAAGTTGGCGCCGAAGGCGGAAGAGATGGACGAGGATGAGCTTTATTTCGTTTATAACCGGCCCAACGGAACGGTCGAAATCGAGTCGTTCGATGAGGCATTAGCCGAGGAGGAAGTAACCGAGAGCTGGGATCCGCAGGGGGAGGAACGGGCATACGACAAAGAAGAGGATACGACGGTGGTGGAACTGGACGAAAAGGAATTCTGATGGAACACTTGCAACTGAGAATTGAGGCGCCGAAGCAGGAAGCTCCGGAGATGCAACCCGACGGCAAATGGGCGGAAAGGTCTTCTCATATCACGGCTGATCCGCAAAGAGTGCGCCGGTACGATCTGTACCTGCGGTCGGACTGGCACGTGGAGGTGACGTGTCTGGTCATCGGGGTGATGATGGGGGCGCTGTGCGTATGGCTGTTCGGGCAGGGGGCATGGTGGGGGACGGTGCTGGGAGTGATCTCCGGGCTCGTGTCGTTGATGGGATTTTGGGTCGGCACGACGGAGTTGTGGTATCTGTTCGGAGGCGAGCGGTGCCGGATGTACGGCGAGGCGCTGGTGGCGGGGGCCGTGGTAGTGAGCGAAAACCCGCTGAAAATCGCGGTGTTGGTGAATGTCGGTGCGCCGGGCCGCAGGTTCTGCCGTTATTTCAACGGCAGCGATCGGATGCCCGGAAAAGAGTATAAGCAGGTCATGGCGGTAGCGGACGAAAAGTGGACGGAGGTGTGGCGGGAGTACATCGCGAAATGGCCCGGCTCCCTGAAGGACGAAGCGGAAAAAATCCGGGAAGATTACTGGAAAAAGGTGCACGACCGGTTCCGCAAAGTGGAAGGCAAATGGGCTTGCATGCTGTACACGGTGGGTTGCGGCGACTGGTCTTATAAAAAGGGCGACCGGATGCCGTGCGCGGCGGAGTATGACGACCTGGACGAAAAACGGCAGATATGGAAAGAGGTGAAGTTGATGCCGCTGGTGTGGGGGACGAACGACAAGGCGCAGCTCGACCGGTGTCTGGAGACGGTGTCGCCGTTTGAATGGAAGTTGCTGGAGGAAATAGCGCCGCTCGTGGCGGAGCGGAAATCGGGAAAATTCTACCTGCTCCACTGGATGCCGGCAGGCTCGCAATCTAAGTACGGGCTTGAACCGGTAGGTTCGGTCAAGTAAAGTTGCCGGCGGCCGGTTTCCGGGTGCTGACCGGGGAGACGGCCGTCAAGTCGAAGTCGGAATAATCCCCGGATGTTCTTGATAGGGTTTTTCGTCGTTTTCCGGACGTCTTCACCTCGGCTCGTCAAGACCGTTCGCATGGTTTGCTTCGTGGAGGTGTCGCCTGGTCATCGCATTGATTCGTTCGATCCCCGCTGTTCGATTGCCCCGACCGAGGCGACCGGAAACATGTACGGATTCCGGATCCGTTTTTTGAAACGGCGGATATTCCCGGGATTCGGAAGCCGCCGTTAATCGATTTCGATCCCGTATTTGATAAGGGCCTCTAAATGTTCATCCTCGTCGACAGCGGAAAACGAACCCCCGCGGACATTCTCGCATCCGTAGCGGCGAAAGCACTCGATTACTAACGGATCGACGTCCCGCTGGTTGCGGATCGTCCCGCTCGGCGTCTCGAACGGTTCGGCACTCACCAATCCCAAGGGTTTGTATTTTTTAGTCCATTCCGTCCCCCGGCCGTATTCGTGTTTGCGCAATGTGCGCCTCAGGTCGCGCGTGTAACCTACGAAATACTTCCCGTCCCTGAGTTCCAGCACATAACGCACCAGCGATTGGGGAGCGAACTGCTGACGCGAAACCTTGACTTGCTTGAAATAGCCGTACCGGTGGAGTTTCCGGAGCGTCTTTTCGTCCGACACCTCGCACCACAACCCGCCCCGCACCTGTTGCCACCCTCGGCGCTCCATCCATTCGATCGTAGTCTGGTTTTCGTATTTGTCTTCGTCGTATTCCGTTTCTACATAAAAAACCTGCCGTTCTGCGCATCGCACTACCTTGTGCAGTTTCGTCCATTCAGCTCCCTTGCCGTGCGTGTGCTGCCAAAAGCGGGATTGGGGATGGTGAGTTTTGCCCACGTACCAAAAATCATCCTCCAGTTCGAGAACGTAAATATGGATGGGGTATGTCGAATCCTGTGTCTGCATGGTGCCCCGAAAATAAGAATTAGCAGCCGGAATGCCAACGATTCGATCGGATTCTTTCACTCCGAAAGGTAAATCGGCGGCGGAATCCGTTCGGAGCTATGCTTTACACAGCGATGCGGAGTGATTTATGATTTTTTCGGGATTAAATCACTTGCAAGATTTGGGAAGATAAAAAAAAGCAGTACCTTTGTCTCCCGAATGGAAAATACCGGTTTGGTGAGCGGTGTTTTTGTTCTGACTGGAGAGATGCCGGAGTGGTCGATCGGGCCGCACTCGAAATGCGGTGTACGGGCAACTGTACCTAGGGTTCGAATCCCTATCTCTCCGCCAAGGCGATAAGTAAAATGGGGAATCCCTGCAAATGATTCATTTGCAGGGATTTCTTTTTTTGGGGGGGGTAAAATCGCATCAAAACAACGGGCGGGGAGTCCTCTCCCCGCCCGTTTCGATTCCCGAGACAAACCGCCTGACCCCGGATAGCAGACCAGCGACAAACCTTATTTGCTCTGCAATGTCAGTTTCGTCTAATCATCGCAGGGAGCAGATAGGCGGATGCTTCTTATTTGCTCTGCAACGTCAGTTTTGCCCCCCTGACGCCCGGCGCCGACGCCTCGAACACAATCTCGCCCGGGTCTTCCGCACTCTGCACGATCGCCGTCAGCTGGCCGCTGAACAGCTTCATCTGCGGCAGGTGGAACAGCTCCAGCGACGCCGGATTGCCGTTCGCCGCCGCCCGGAACTTCCCAGCCCCCTTGACCGTAAACTTCACCTCGCGCGTATCGTCCGGACAGAGATTCCCCTCCTTGTCCACCACCTGCACACGGATAAACGCCAAGTCCTTGCCCGTCGCCGCCAGCACCGTCCGATCCGCCGTCAATTCAATGCGATACGGTTTGCCCGCCGTCCGTATCTCCTCGGCCGCCACCGCGCGGCCCGTCGAATCGTAAGCCACCGCACGCACCGTCCCCGGCTCGTACCGCGTATCCATCCACATCAGCCGATAACGCTTCTGCCGCTCGAACGACGCCTGCGCCTCCTTCGTATACGACCCTTCCACCCGGATCGTCGTGTCCTTCGTCCGAATCCCCTGGCTCACCCCGTTGATAAACAGTTCGACCGACGGATAATTCGTATAGACGAACACCGGAATCGTATCCCCCACCCGCTCCTTCGGCCAACTCCAGTGCGGCAGGATATGCAGCGTCTCCGCCCTCGGATTCCAGTGGCTGCGGTACAAATAGTAGCGGTCTTTCGGAATCCCCGCCAGATCGACGATCCCGAACAGCGAGCTGTGGCTCGGCCAGTTCGTATAATACGGCGTCGGCTCGCCCAGATAGTCGAAACCCGTCCAGACGAACTCCCCGATCGCATACGGCAGATCCTCGTGCTGGATGAAATCGTCCTCCGGCAGGTTCGACCAGCCGCAGTGCTCCACATCGTAAGACGAAGCCTGATGATCCGGGTAGGTCTTCATCGCCGCCCGAACCACCGGGAATTTGTACACCCCGCGCGAACTGACCGTCGAAGCCGTCTCCGTCCCCAGAATAATCCGCTGCGGCAGCTTGCGGTAGTTCTCCGGATACATGAACGGCCGGTAGTTGAAGCCCGCCACATCCATCACCGCCCCAAAGTTGTTGTTGATCACCGCCCCCGGATTGTCCATCCCCTGCGTCACCGGCCGCGTCGGGTCTTCGCGGTGCGCAATGTCCTGCAGCCACCGCGCAATCTTCGCCCCATGTTCCATCCCCTGTTCCGGCACCTCGTTGCCGATGCACCACATCACGACGCTCGGCGAATTGCGGTAATGGCGGATCACGTTCACCAGATCCTTTTCCGCCCACTCGTCGAACAGCCGGTTATACCCGTTCTGGCACTTCGGCGACCTCCACTCGTCGAACGTCTCGACCATCAGCATCATCCCCATCTCGTCGCAAGCCCGCACCAGCTCCGGCGCCGGCATGTTGTGCGACGTGCGGATCGCATTGGCCCCCATATCTTTCAGAATCCGCACCTGGCGCCGGATCGCCGCCTCGTTCACCGCCGCCCCCAGCGGCCCCAAGTCGTGATGATTGCAAACCCCCTTGAAGACCGTCTTCCTGCCGTTGAGGTAGAATCCGTCGTCCGGTCGTATCTCGATCGTCCGGATGCCGAACGGCGTGCTGTACTCATCGGTCAGTTCGTCGCCGTCGTAAAGTCTCGACACCGCCGTGTAGAGCACCGGATGATCCAAATCCCACAGCACAGGACGATCGATCACGAAATCCTGCGAAAAAGTTCCCTCGTCGTATCCGCTCAGACGGGAAACGGCTTTCGCCACCGCTCGTCCGGAACTGTCCCGCAATTCGGTCTCCAACCGGTAGCGATCCGGAGCGACCTCGGCCGGCAAGACGGTTTCCGTCCTGACCCGCACCCGGGCGAAACGGTCGTTCACCACGGGGGTCGTCACACAAGTCCCCCACACCGGGATATGCGCCGCCTCATTAACGATCACGTGCACGTTCCGGTAAAGTCCCGCCCCCGGATACCACCGCGATGACTCGGGCAGGTTTTCCAGCCGCACGGCCAGCACGTTCCCCATCCCGTCCGCATGCAAGTACGGCGTCACGTCGAAATAGAACGAATTGTACCCATAGGGCCACTCCCCTACCCTTTTCCCGTTGATCCACACCTGCGCCCCGCTCATCGCCCCGTCGAACAGCAGAGCTACCCGTTTCTCCCGTTTGCCGCCGAGCTCCGGCACGTCGAACCGCGTCCGGTACCAGCCTGTCCCCACGAACGGCAGCCCGCCTGTCCGCCCCGCATGTTCGCTCGGCTCTAACTGTCCGTCCTGCACGATGGCCACGTTTTGTTTGTCGTTGTTCGGGTTGAAAGGCCCGTAAATCGCCCAGTCGTGCGGCACGGTCACGCTCTGCCAGCGGCTGTCGTCGAATTCCGGCCTCACGGCCAGCGAATCGTCCGTACGGGTGAATTTCCACCCCCGTTCGAGCAGGAACTCGCGCCGCACCTGCGCCGAAAGCGTACTGACGCACAGCAGCCCCATGATCGCCGGTAACAGATAATTTTTCTTTTTCATATCGGATCAGGTAGGTTTTTGGTTTTCTGTTTCGGGTAAAGATAACGATTTATCTTAAAAAACGGCATTAGCGGCACGCTGGGTATGGGGGCGTGCGCGAAGACAAATTAATTTGCGGGTTCGGGCTGGAATCGCTACCTTCGCACCGAAAGTCGAACCCATGCCCGGAAAAGCAGGGTCGCAAATTGGGCTCCGGTGGTGGAATGGTAGACACGAAGGACTTAAAATCCTTTGGCCATTTTCGGCTGTGCGGGTTCAAGTCCCGCCCGGAGTACGAATACGCATATAATCAGTCGATTATATGCGTATTTTGATTTCACGCAGAGGGCATATGCAAGGTATTTATGCCTTTTAGCCTTACTGCCTGTACGAGACGGAAAGGGGATTCGGCGGAAAATCCATGGAACGAAGTACGCGGCACGAATTAAAATGCTATCTTTCGCCGGATTGCGCATCCGGCAGATGTGATAACCCTTGATATTCCAAGCGATACACCGAATCTCCATGTTCCATTCTTCCGCGTCGGCCTTGACCAAGGCTTTCGGGGCAACCGATGGGTAGAATGGAGCGAAATCGTCAATGCGGGTGCCGGTTTCTGACTTTTTTTCGCAGGATGTTGTCGGGACGCTTGTTTTTACAAGGATTTTCGTATTTTTGAACTCCGAAAACTTAAACAAATCATTATGGAAGAATTACTCAAAAAGATCGCTGCGGAAATCGCGAATTTTCAGGAAAATGCTATGCAGCAGTACGAAAAAGGGAACAAAGCTGCCGGTACCCGTGCCAGAAAAGCAACGCTGGAACTGACCAAGCTGATGAAGGAGTTCCGTCAGGTATCGCTCGAAGCATCCAAGAAATAATCTATTTTTGATGTATATGGCAAGCGGGCCGTTTTTCCGATACGGAAAAACGGCCTGTCTTTTATGAATAAACGCAACCCCGTCGCGTTCTATTTCGGAACGGCGCAGTCTGACTGGACATTTCCGCAGAACGACGAACTTTGGCGGGACGGGGTAAAGACTTTGTTCGACCCCTGTCCGGCAGGCTGGCGGGTGCCGAAAAACGGGAAAGAACAGGCGAGCCTGTGGAGTGCATTTACGATGGCAAACGGGCCGTGGAATGGTACGGACGTCGGTCCGTCCGGAGGCCGTACCTGGTCGGCTCCCGAGACTTATGGCGGGTCGGCGTGGTACCCGGCTACAGGAATGCGATATCCTTCGACAGGGACTTTTTATGAATCGGGGAATGGTCATTTTATTTGGTATTCAGGGACGAACGGCACCGAGGGCAATGACTCCGGATTCTATCTGGGCATCTTTTATGTAGCAGCCGATGATCCTCGCGCTTTCGGTTTTTCAGTACGCTGTGTACGGGAGTAGGAGGTAAGGATAGGAGTGTGAAGCGCCCCGTTCCTCCCCCCTCCGCCCCCATGGAAATAAATCGC
>NZ_CANQYJ010000013.1 GCF_947628055.1 uncultured Rikenella sp. | reverse complement strand
ATCCGGCAGGCTCAAGAGATGCGTTAGCATCTCAGAAAGTTTTTCTGGTTCTCTTTGTTCACAAAGAGAACGGTACCCTCAAACATAGGGTAATGAAATAAACGAACGGATAAAAACGATGATATGGATAGATACGCCAATTGGCAGGAATACAGCAAAGAGATAGCCGACGACCACTACTACTATGCACGGAGTTGCATTCGGCAGAACTTTTTCCCCGGTTCCGAGAAAGCCTTTCTCGATATTTTGCGGAACGACCTCGGGATGGACATTATCGAAGACCCCCGGCATACCACCTGCACCGGGATCGGATACCATTCCGACGTCGTGCCGTTAGAGACCACGATGGCCATCGTCGCCCGGCAATTCGCCCTGATGACCGAATGCGGGTACGAGAACTACGTTGCCTCGTGCATCACCTCGTTCGGGATATACAGCGAAGTGTTAGACATGTGGCACCACTTTCCCGAACTCGAGGCCAAAGCCCGCGAGAACCTGTACAAAGCCACCGGACGCGAGTTTCGGAAACCGAAGATACTCGTGCACACCTCCGACCTGATGTTCCACGTGCGGGAGCGCATTGCCGGGAAAGGCGTGCGGCGATTGGTGAACGCCGCGACCGGCGAGCCCCTCAAAGTGGTGGATCATATCGGCTGCCATTATGCCAAAGTCTTCCCCAAGAAAGGGATCGGCGGCGCCGAATTTCCGTATGTGCTGGCCGGAATGGTCGAAGCATGGGGCGGCACCTCGGTGGATTATCCTGAACGGCGGCACTGCTGCGGATTCGGCTTCAGGAATTATCTCGTGCAGGCAAACAGAGGATATTCTATAGCCAATTCAAAAAAGAAATTCGAGTCGATGGCACCGTACCATCCGGACTTTATCGTCGCGAACTGTCCGGGGTGTACGATGTTCTTGGATCGGTGGCAATTCACACTCAATGCGATGACCGGCAGCCATTATGCGATCCCCGTGCTCACTTACGAAGAGATGGCCGGACTGGTGATGGGCATCGACCCGTGGGACTTGGGATTGCAGATGCACCAAGTGCCGGTCGAGCCGCTGTTGGACAAATTGGGCGTAGAGTACGATCCGGCGGCGAAGTATCTGGGGAAAAACGGCAAATTCATCGGACAGCCTCTTTCGGCGGCGGCATACAACCCGGCGGCATTATAGGTACGCAATCTTGATCAGTCCAATAAAAACCTATCGGCTCCGCGCCCAAGCCGCGCAGCGGCTTTGGGGGGTGGGCGCGAGCCGAAAAAAGGATCGGGAATAAACGAAAACATTCATATGGCACAGGAAACGATACTGGTGATTGGCGGCGGAATCGCCGGGCTTCAGGCGGCCGCGGCTTTGCGCGAAGAGGGTTTTCGGCCGCTTATTATCGAACGGTCGGCGGAGGTCGGGGGACATGTAGCGCAATGGGATCGGCTGTTCCCGACACAACTGCCTGCGCGGGAGGTGGTTGCGCCTTTGATGGCCTCGGCCGAAGGGATCGAGACGGCGACGGGATGCGAGATCACCGCATTGGAATCGATCGATCGGGGCGTTTCGGCGATCGGTGCGGACGGGCGGCGGTTCGAGGGGCGGGCGGCAGTGGTGGCGACCGGATTCGACTTGTTCGATGCGCGGCTCAAGGAGGAGTACGGATACGGGATGTACGAGAATGTGATTACCTCGGCGGAACTCGAACGGATGTTTCGCGAGGGACGGGTGGCGATGCGCAGCGGCGAGGCGCCGCGACGGGTGGCGATTCTGCACTGTGTGGGGTCGCGGGACGAAAAGGTGGGGCAGAACCACTGCTCGAAGGTCTGCTGCATCACGGGGATCAAGCAGGCGATCGAGCTGACGGAGGCGCTGCCGGGGGTGCAGGTGACGAATTTCTACATGGATTTGCGTGCGTTCGGGAATGGCTACGAGGAGCTGTACCGGAGGTCGCAGGTGGAGCATGGAATCACTTATATCCGGGGGCGCATCTCGGAGGCGGGCGAGACGCAGGACAAACGGATTCAGTTGAAGGTCGAAGATACGCTGGTGGGGCGGCCGCTGCGGATGACGGTGGATATGCTGGTGCTGCTGGTGGGAATGCGGGCGCCGAAATGCTGCGGGTCGTTCGGGCTGCCTCGGCAGGCGAATGGTTTTTTCGCGCCGCGCGACCCGTACACGGGAACGGTGCGCTCGTCGATACCGGGGGTCTACCTGGCGGGAACGGCGACGGGACCGAAAACGATTGCTGAAACGGTAAACGAGGCGGCGACGGTGGCTCTTCGGATCAAACGTGACCTGTTATAATAATTGTTCGTTTATTCTCCGCTTTAGTTGGAGGCAACCGTACCTTTTCTGAAGAAAAGGTACCCAAAAGACTTTTGAGATAGCTGCGCTACTCCTTAGGCTCCGCAGTCCTCTTGCATTGCGTTTTCTTTGGGGCGTGGCAATAGCGGGCATAAAGCGTTATTTACCTAAGTGCCCGCTATTGCTCACACCCCAAGAGAATCAAAGACAAGGGTATCCGGCAGGCTCAAGAGATGCGTAAGCATCTCAGAAAGTTTTTTTGGTTCTTTTTGTTCACAAAAAGAACAGTACCCTCAAACATAAGGCAGTGAATAAAACGAACCAATAATTTAAAGATATGCAAGCCGGTTCTCCCTGGTTTTTCGATCCCTTCGTTATCCCATTCACCATCGGCGTAGTATGGTTATTCAGCGTCATTTTGTATAAGTGGGTGCGATGGTTTATCAGCCTGCCCGGTGAAGACAAAGCCCTCGTGCGGCACAACCTTTTTTCCGCCAAGAGCCTCAAAGCACTGAAAGAAATCGTGCTCGAATGCCTTATTCACCGGAAGATATGGAAGACCAACCCCATGCTCGGATTCATGCACATGAGCTTGGCCTTGGGGTGGTTTTTGCTGATCGTCGTCGGGAAGTTAGAAACCTCGACCTACATCCATGACCCAGTGAACCCGCCCCACGTGCATGTTTTTTTCCGCTACTTTTTTCCGCACGAACCCGCCTCTTACATCAGGCACTTCAACTACGCCCTGTTGATGGACAGCCTGTTGATCTTCGTGCTGTGCGGCGTCGCGCTGGCGTGGGGCAAACGCATCTATTCGCGGATGATGGGGATGCGGCGCACCACCCGGCACACACCGTTCGACCGGATCGCCATGACCTCGCTGTGGTTGATCTTTCCGCTGCGCTACTTAGCCGAATCTGTCACCTGCGGAGTGTACGACAGCGGGAGCTTCTTCACCGGCGGCACCGGCGATATGCTGGCCTCAGTGCTGCCGGCTGGCGTATTGTCCGCAATGGAATATCCGGCATGGTGGGCCTACTCGATCGCATTGGGCCTCTTTTTCGTCGCCATGCCCTACTCGCGGTACATGCACATCTTCACCGAAGTGCCGTTGATTTTTCTGCGGGCTTACAAAGTAAAATCGAAACCCGAGGGGAGTACGTTCGACAATTTCCAGGTGCAGGCCTGCTCGCGGTGCGGGATCTGCCTCGACCCGTGCCCGATCGCTTCAGATTTGAATATCAATGATATACAAGCGGCTTATTTCCTGCGCGACCGACGGTACGGACATCTGACACAGCGGGTGGCGGACACTTGTCTGATGTGCGGGCGCTGCGCCCAGGCTTGTCCGGTGGGGATCGACCAGGGAACGCTGCGCCTGAGCAGCCGGGTGGCGTTCGCCAGCCGGACATCGCTCTACAATGCGGCCCGCTATGAGTTTCTGGCCTCGGCAGAGGATCGTTCGGAGGGGACGGGCAAGGTGGGCTTTTTTGCTGGATGTATGACCCAACTGACGCCGAGGGTGATACGATCGATGGAGAAGATTTTTGCCGCAGCGGGTGTCGATGTGTGGTGGGCGGACAAGCATGGCGGGGTGTGCTGCGGGCGGCCGATGCGGCTGAGCGGGAACCTGCTGGCGGCGGAACGGATGGAACGGTATAATACGGAGTTGTTCCGTCGGCACGGCATTACGACACTCGTAACGGGGTGCCCGATTTGCTACAAGAGTTTTACGCAGGAGTATAAGGAGCTGAATGCGATGGGGATACGTGTGCTGCACCACACGCAGTACATTGCGGAGTTGATTGCGGGCGGGCGGCTCAAGACGTCGGTCATGCAGGCGTCGTATGCCTATCATGATCCCTGCGAACTGCGGGGAATTTATGCGGAGCCGAGGTATGTGCTGTCGCATGTGGCGACGCTGGCGAATGCGGAGATTCACGAAAAAGACGGGGTGCATTGCTGCGGGGGCAGTCTGGCGAACCTGACGCTGGATACTGCGTCGCAAACGCGGATCGGGGCGACGGTGGTGGCGAACCTGGCGGCTACGGGGGCGGAGACGATTGTGACGAGTTGTCCGCAGTGCAAGAAGTCGCTCCAACGGGCGGCGGAAAATGACAAAATTCGAGTCGTGGATATTGCCGAAGTGGTGGCCGAAGCGGTCTGATTTAACCCTCCGGTTTTTTCCCGATACCCGGTTCGGGGTGCCTTCTTTTTAACTTCGCTACCAGGGTATGTACAATAACTATCAATCGCCTTAACCGAAAGGATAAAAGAAGATTTTGGGAATCGGGAGAAAATCACTAATTTTGCAAGACGAAAACAGCTCTGACCCATGGTGTAATGGTAACACAGCAGATTTTGGTTCTGTCGTTCCAAGTTCGAATCTTGGTGGGTCAACATATTTTTGAAGAATTTTTTGCGGAATTTGTCAGGACGCATTAAATTTGCACCGTCTTCTCACGGGAAGACAAGAGTTTAGATTGACCCGTGGTGTAATGGTAACACTACAGATTCTGGTTCTGTCTTTCTGGGTTCGAATCCTAGCGGGTCAACACAATACTTTTACCGTTTGGCATCTTATCTTTCTCGGATAGGGTGCCTTTTTCATACCGCCGATTTCCGAAACCCATGAAAACCATCGCACCGAACCGAATCACGGACAACTTCATCGAACTCATCGGACACGAATGGATGCTCGTCACCTCCGGCACCCCCGGGCATTTCAATACCATGACCGCCAGCTGGGGCGGCGTGGGATACCTGTGGAACCGGCCCGTCGCCACGATCTTCGTCCGGCCCGAACGCTATACATTTGAATTTATCGAACAGACCCGCCGGTTCAGCCTTTCGTTCTTAGGCGAGGCTCACAAAGCCGTGCATACCGTCACCGGTTCAAAATCCGGGCGCGACACCGATAAAATTGCAGAGACAGGACTGCATCCGGTCTTCACCGAAACCGGAGGGATTTTTTACGAAGAGACCCGGTTGGGACTGGAATGCAGCGTGCTGTACGCCGACGGGATCGAAGCAGGCCGTTTCCTCGATCCTGCTTTGGCCCGGCAGTGGTATGGGCCGCAGCAAGGCGGAGCGCACAAAATGTACATCGCCGGGATTACCCAGGCATGGATTCAAGAATAAGCCCCCGGGAAAAGGAAGAACACCGAAGCTATTCCCGCCCCATGCCCAACCGGTAGACGAACGTCACTCCTGCCTGGTACGGAACCCACTCGCCGCTCTCGTTCCACGGCGCATACCGCTGCCCCGTCGAAGTGTCCACTCCGTAATACCACCCGTGGTGCCAGCCCCCGCCGACATAAAAATCCATACCCCACCGCCGCGCAATATCGATCTGCCAGCCCAAAGTCACGCCGAGCCCTACTCCGATCCCGTGCTGCACCTCGTTTTTCGGGTGATCCCACTTGCTCACCTTGTACGAGTCGTAGGAAACATACCCGCCCACATAGAATCCCCGGAACGCCTCCCGAGGATAAAAGCGCACCTCCGGAATCACCTGCAACCCCCGGAGCGGCCGCCCTTTGACGCTCTCCCACGGCGAATAGACCAAATCCCCGTTGAAAGTGAACTTTTCTCCCAAGCAGGTCTCGACCGACATGTTCGGCACCCCGACGACCCAGTATAAAGCATTCCATTTCAGAGCCGTATTCTGCGCCGCCGCACTGCCTAAGCATCCCGGCAACGCGAACAGAGCCCATATCATGATCTTACGCAGCATAATCCGTTGTCTTTAATTCTTCAAAGATAGCAATAAATATTACCTTTGTCGAAAATGCGTATTTCACCTATGGGATTCAAGTTATCGACCGTTTCCGTTTTCACGGCGGGCATTCTGTTTTTTTCCGCGAACGGCCTGTCGGCCCAGAATCGGGATGCGACGCCGGAAATGATCCGTCAGGCACAGGCCTCAGGCTATAATCCCGACCTGCGGGAGGGATTGGAAGGGCTGGATGTCGAAAAACTTCAGAAGACTTCTTCGACAGGCGGCAGCCATGTCAAAAGCGGGGCCAAAACCACACCGGCGGATCGCAGCCGGAAAGACACCGACCTGAAAAACCTCGAATACGACCGGCGCAACAACGGACGGGACACCCAAAGCCCCGAATACCGGTACGAACAGGAGCGGCAGAACGACTACCGCAAACGCACCGTGCGGGATAAAGACGGGAATCTCGTGGACGCCGAAACCGGCGAGATTTTCGAGACCGCGGACGGCACCGTTACAACTTTGGGTGAACAGAACCGCACCACCGGCTCGGGAATCACCGACCCGCGGTTAGACGCTTCGGGCAAGCTGACGCCGACAGAGGCGCAGCGGCTCAAGGCCGAGGAGAAACGCATACAGGATTCCATTCTGCGCAACAGCGTGTTCGGGCGGGAGATTTTTTCGGCCCGGAACCTGACCTTTGCACCGACTTATAACCTTCCGACGCCGGCCAACTATGTTTTGGCGGCGGGGGACAGGCTGTTCATCGACCTGTGGGGCAATGCGGAGGGCAGCTACGACGTACAGATCAGCCCGGACGGCTTCATCACCATACCGGACGCGGGGGTGATCAACGTCGGGGGGCTGACCGTTGAAGCGGCGGAAAGCCGCATCCGGAACAAACTGGGCTCCGCCGTGTCGGGGCTGAACGACGGAACGGTCAATCTGAAACTGTCGTTAGGCGATATCCGTTCGATCAAGGTGAATATCATCGGCGAGGCTTCGATGCCGGGAACATACACCTTGCCGTCGCTGGCCACGCTGTTCAACGCCTTGTACGAGGCGGGCGGGGTGAGCGACATCGGATCGCTGCGCAGCATCCGGCTGATCCGCGGGGGCAAGCAGGTGGCGGACTTGGACGTCTACGAATACCTCATCGGCGGGAAGCAGGAGGTGAACGTCGGGCTGCAGGACAACGACATGATTATCGTGCAGCCGTACGACAATCTAATTAAGGTGACGGGGAAGGTGAAGCGGCCTCGTATCTATGAACTGAAAAAGGGGGAGACGGCGGACGACTTGCTGGGATACGCGGGCGGCTTCATGGGGGAGGCTTACAAGGACAATATCACCGTCAACCGGAAGTCGGGCCGCATGATGAGCGTGCACAGCGTGCCGGCCGAGGAGTTTGCGGAGTTCGCTATGGCCGACGGCGACAGCGTGGCCGTGGGCGAAGTGATCCGGCAGTATGCCAACCGGGTGACGGTGGAGGGGGCTGTGTGGCGGCCGGGCGATTATGAGCTGAACGACAGTCTGACGACGCTCAAAGAATTGATAAAGAAAGCCGAGGGAATCCGCGGGGATGCGTTGATGAGCCGGACGCAGATCGTGCGGCTCAATGACGACTACACATTCTCGGTGCTGTCGGTCGATTTGCAGGAGCTGCTGAACGGAACGGCGGCGGATGTGCGGCTGAGGCCGGAAGACTTGGTGCGCATTCCGTCGGTCAACTCGTTGAAAGAGGGCTATACGGTCGAAGTCAAAGGGGAGGTCAATACGCCGCAGACGCTGCTCTTCCGGAGCGGGATGACCATCGAGGACGCGATCGTCATGGCCAACGGGCTGAAAGAATCGGCATCGCTGGCCCGGATCGAGGTGGCCCGGCGGATCAAGAACCCGAACTCGACGGAACCGTCGGATCGGATCGCCGAACTTTTCCAGTTCAATATTCCGGCCGATCTGGGACTTTCGTCCGAAACCGCTTCGTTCACATTGCAGCCGTTCGACGAAATCTATATCCGCCGGTCGCCGGGATACAGCGAGCAGAACAGCGTTTTTGCCGAGGGGGAATTTCTGTTCGACGGCGAATACGTGCTTTCGACCAATAACGACCGCCTGAGCGACTTAGTGGCCAAAGCGGGGGGGCTGACTTCGGAAGCCTATATCAAAGGCGCTTACCTCAAACGGCAGCTGACCGAAAAACAGGTGGCCCGGCAGGAGACGCTGGCCGACCTTTCGGAACGCGGCAAGGCGGCCACGGGCGACACGATCGTTATGAAAAGGAAAAGAGTAGGGGATTATTATCCCATCGCCATCGACCTGACGGCAGCGCTCAAAGACCCTTCGAGCCTGGACAACTTAGTGCTGGAAGAGGGCGACATACTGGTCGTCCCGAAATTCAACAACACGGTGACCATCAGCGGGGCGGTGCTTTACCCTTGTACGGTTACCTATATTAAAGGACAGAAAATTAAAAACTATATCGCCCGGGGCGGGGGATATGCGGCACGGGCCAAGAAACGGCCGTTCGTGATCTACGCCAACGGCCTGCCGGATGCGAAACGGGGCGGGCGATGGCCCAAGATCGAGCCGGGGTGCGAGATCGTGGTGCCCTCCAAACCGCCCAAAGGATCGGGCATGAGCGCCGCCGAGATCATGAGTTTGGCCACCAGCACGGTTTCGATGGGGGCGATGATTACGTCGATATTCAAGTAACCGCTGCAATATAGAGCGAGGGATGAGCTTCTTTTATGACTGTTCCATACGCGCCTTCAGCCTGGGCATCGGAGTGGGGGCCTTGTTCAACCGGAAAGCCCGGCTGCTTTACCGGGGGCGCAAGGGATTGCTGAACCGTATCGAGAAAGAGGAAAAGATGGCCGACGCGGGACGGGGAACGATTTGGGTGCACTGTGCTTCGCTCGGCGAATTTGAACAAGGGCGGCCGCTGATCGAAGAACTTCGCCGGCGGCATCCGGTCGGGACGCCTCGTTACCGGCGGATCGTGCTGACCTTCTTCTCGCCGTCGGGGTACGAGATACGGAAAAACTATCCGCAGGCCGATGCGGTCTACTATCTGCCGGCGGATACCCCGGAGAATGCCCGGCGGTTTGTGGCGGCGGTACGGCCGCAGACGGCGATCTTCGTCAAATACGAATACTGGTACAATTACCTCTCCGCCTTGCGGCGGTTCGGGGCGAAAAGCTACGTGGTGTCGGCGATTTTCAGACCGGACACGGTCTTCTTCAAACGGTCGGCCGTCGGGCGGTTCATGCGGCGGACATTGGGGCTGCTGGATCACTTCTTCGTGCAGAACGAGACGTCAAAAGAGTTGCTGGCGACCATCGGCTTCGGGGCGGAGCGGGTGACGGTCAGCGGAGACACGCGGTTCGACCGGGTGGCCACTTTGGCCGGAAACGCGCCGGAGCTGCCGGCGGTAGCGGATTTTGTGCGGAACGCTTCGGCGCCGGTGATGGTCTGCGGGAGCACCTGGCCGCCGGACGAGGAGATACTGCTGGAGCTGATGCGCGTGCGACCGGAGATGAAATTCATCGTGGCGCCGCACGAACTGGATTCGGCGCGGATCGACAACCTCATCGCCGGCAGCGGCAGGAAAGGGGTGAGGTATACGCACCTTGCCGACACCTCTTGCCCCGAGGCGGAATGGCGGGACGCGACATTGTTGGTGATCGACACGATCGGAATCCTGTCGGGGGTGTACCGCTATGGGCAGATCGCTTATATCGGAGGCGGCTTCGGGCGCGGCATACACAATACGTTGGAGGCGGCGACGTGGGGGCTGCCGGTGATCTTCGGGCCGAAATACCGGGCTTTCGCCGAAGCGGTGGAGCTGGTGGAACGGGGCGCGGCGGTTTCGGTCTCGGATGCGGCGGAACTGCTTCGGACGGTGGACGACTGGTCGTCCGATGCGGCAGGCTTCGCGGGCAGGGGCGCCGCGGCGGAATCGTATGTCCGCAGCAGGACGGGGGCTACCCGGATTATCCTCGACACGATCGGAGAATAGTAATTTCCGGCACCCGTTTTGTCAGTAATTCCGAAAATAACTACATTTGTTACTGTCCAATTGACTACGCCATGTCGAAATTTGTCATAAAATCATTCTCGCTGCCTTTGCTGCTGGCGGTTCTCCTGCTTGCCGGCCCGGCGGACGAAAAAGCTTCGGCGAAGAGCCGCAAGGCGGCAAAACAACGGGCCGAAGAGTTGAGTTACCAACAGGCCGGAACCGGTGCCGCAGCGAAATGGGACGGCGGATGGGTCGATCCGAATGCCACGATTGTGCGGGGAGCGCCGCGCTCGCGGCTCAGCCCGGCGGAGCAGATGATCTGCAACCTGACGAGCCGGAGAGCGGAACTCCAGGAACAGGTGGACCTGCTGGGGGCGGAACTCAAGACGGCGCGGGGATCGCGGGCGCGGAAGATCACGAAAGAGCTGGATATACTGGCCGATCAGATTGCAGTGATCGACCGGAAACTGGAAGCGATGCCCAAACCGCAGACTATTCCGGAGGTCTATTCCAGCGGCAGACCGTTCAAACGGTTCGTGGACTCGTTAGTAGACCGGCGGATCGAAGAGGAGGGCTATGTGAAAGGGCCGGGCGATGCGCCGGCGACGGACAACTATAAGGCTCCGGGACAGAGTGCTGCGGCGGCATTTCGGATCGTGTACCGGGTGCAGCTGGCGGTGACCACGCGGCCGAACGAAAGCGCGTTTTCGGAACTGACGGGTGTCCGGATGCTGCAGCGGTCGGACGGGAGATATGCTTACTACTATGGAGGCTATCCGACTTATGCGGAGGCACAGGCGGCATGCAAACGGCTGCGGACGAATGCCCGGTATCGGGATGCCTTCGTGGTGGCGATGCAGGGCACGCAGCGCATTAGTGTTCAGGAAGCGGCACGGCTGACTTCCGGCACATTCTGACGGCAGCTTTCGGTATGAATACGGGCGGCGGGGAATCCATTTCCCGCCGCCCGTCCGGTTTCCCGACAGTCACACCCCTGTCGCCCATTCAGACGCATCGGGACAGGCCTTTTCATATTTCGGTTCGGGTCGAAACCGGGTCAGAAAACCGGCTCCACCTCCTTGAACCAGTAGCGGCGCATTTCGCCGCTGCCGTCTTCGATCCGCAAAGTCAGTTCGCCGGTGTGCCGGTCGATCCCGGCAATCGAAGCCTCGAAAACTTCGCCGGAAACCGCATCCCGGTACGAATAAGCCCGAGCCGGATCGCCCCGCCACAGGCGGGCCATAAAATCGGCATGCAAGGCCTTTTCATCCTGAGCATAGCGGGCGTCAAATGCCGTGCAAAAAGCCGCCAACACCTCCTCCGGCGCAGGCAGTGGGGCATCGGCAGGCAGCTCGTTTGCGATAGAAGTGGGATTGGGCAGCGCCGGGTCGAAATCCCGCTGCCGCACATTGATCCCGATCCCGATCACCGAACGGCTCAGCCATTCGCTGTGCAGGGAATGCTCGATCAATATCCCGCCTATTTTCCGATTCCCGACATAAAGGTCATTCGGCCATTTCACGCAGCACGCTACAGCACCGTCGGTCACGGAACGGATGGCGTCGCTGGCAGCCAGCGACGCCATCTCGCTGATCCGGAACTGGTGCTCGACCAAGAGCACCGGTTCCAGAACTATCGAAAAGGTCAGGTTCTCCCCTGCCGCACTGCTCCAGCGGTTTCCCCGCTGCCCCCGCCCCGCAGTCTGCCGCTGTGCGGTCAATATGCAGCCGTGACGGTAGGCAGCCGCATCGTGCATCGCCACATCGTTGGTCGAAGTCACTTCGTCGAAGGAAATAACGCGAAACTCCATCCTGTTCCCGAAGATTATTTACCGAGCGTAGTGCCGCCGTAACCCGGCAGGGTCAGGTATTCCGCCGCGCAGATCACCACATTTTTCACCCCTGCATCGATCGCCTTGAACGCGTTCTCGAGCTTCGGCAGCATCCCGTCTGCCACGACTCCGTCGGCTTTCAGCCGCTCATACAGTGCCCGGTCGATATGGGGGATCACCGAATTGTCGTCATCGACATCCCTCAGCACCCCCCGTTTTTCAAAACAGTAGACCAGCTCCACCGGATACTTCTGCGCCAGCCCCACCGCCACCGTTTGCGCCACGGTATCGGCATTGGTGTTGAGCAGTGTCCCGTTTTCCGGATCATACGTAATCGGAGCCACGACGGGCACCAATCCCCCGTCGATCAGTGCCGTGGCGGTATCAAGGTCGAAATCGGCCGGATCGCCCACGAATCCGTAATCGACCGGCGTCGCCGCCCGTTTTTTCGACCGGATCAATCCGCCGTCCGCCCCGCACAGCCCCAGCGCGTTACACCCCTCGCTCTGCAAAGCGGCTACGATATTCTTATTGATCAGGCCCGCATAGACCATCGTCACGATCCGCAAGGTCTCGGCGTCGGTCACACGCCGCCCGCCGATCATCTGCGTCTCGATCCCGAGGCCCTCGGAAATGGCGGTGGCCACCTTCCCTCCCCCGTGGATCAGCACTTTCGGCCCCTCGAGGCTGGCGAAGTCGCGCAGAAACCGCTGCAATTTTTCAGGGTTGTCGACGACGTTGCCGCCGATCTTAACCGCTTTCATGTTCTGCATATATTTATCCGCTTTAATCGCTCGGCTCGGCGAATGCCAACGGAAATCCGTATCGTTGTCGTCCGCTTTGCCGCCCCGTTATTCGACAGCCTGTTCCAGCGCCCGGGCCAGTTGATCCGGGCACGAAGTGCCCTTTCCTTTGCAGTCGATCCCTTTCAGACGCTCGATCACCGTCTCCGCCCGCATCCCCGTCACCAAAGCCGAGAGACCCTGCGTATTCCCGTGGCACCCTCCCGTGAACTCCACCGATCGGACGATCCCGTCCTCCACCTCCACCTCGATTTGGCGGCTGCACACTCCGCCGGGCGTGTAAGTCAGTTTCTTTTTCATATCCGTTTAGCTTCTGATCTGTCCGTTCCCCCGGACAAGGTATTTGTAACTCGTCAGTTCCCGCAGCGCCATCGGCCCCCGCGCGTGCAGCTTCTGAGTGCTGATCCCGATCTCGGCCCCCAGGCCGAACTGCGCTCCGTCCGTGAATGCCGTCGAGGCGTTGCAATAGACGCACGCTGCATCCACCCGTTTGAAAAACTCCTCGCAGGCCGCCTTGTCTTCGCTCACGATCGCCTCGCTGTGCTTCGAGCTGTAACGGGCGATATGTTCCACCGCCTCGTCCAACGAGCCCACGGTGCGGATGGCCATTTTATAGGAGAGGAATTCCGTGCCGAACGACTCTTCTGTCGCCTCTTGCAGCAGCGGAGCCGGATAGCGGCCCCGAAGCGCTTCGTAAGCCTCCGTGTCGGCATAGAGGATTACCTTGCTGTCCGCCAGTCTGCTGCACACCAGCGGCAAGTCCGCCAGCCGCTCGCGGTGTATCAGCAGGCAGTCCAGTGCGTTGCAGACGCTCACCCGCCGGGTCTTGGCATTGTTCACGATCGCCGCCCCTTTGACCTTGTCCCCCGCCCGGTCGAAATAGGTATGGCAAATTCCCGCCCCCGTCTCGATCACCGGCACTTTGGCGTTCTCCCGCACAAAACGGATGAGCCGCTGGCTCCCGCGCGGAATGACCAGGTCGATATAGTCTGTCGCTTTCAGCATTTCCGCCGTCGCCGCGTGATCCGCCGGCAGCAGTTGCACCGCGTCCGGGTCGACACCCTCGGTTTCCAGCACCGTTCGGATCAGTGCCGCGATCGCCGTGTTGGAATGCAGGGCATCCGTTCCGCCTTTGAGGATCACCGCGCTGCCCGATTTGAAACAAAGCGAGAAACAGTCGAACCCCACGTTCGGCCGTGCTTCGTAAATGATCCCGATCACCCCGAAAGGAACCGACACTTTGGTGATCGACAGCCCGTTGGGCCGCACCGTTTCGTCGAGCGTCAGCCCCAGCGGCGAAGGCAGCGAGGCGACGTTGCGCATGTCCTGCGCAATATCCTGCAGCCGCTGCGGCGTTAATTTCAGTCGATCGTAACGGGGATCATCCGGGGTCATCCGCGCCAGATCCGAAGCATTGGCCGCCAGAAGGCGGTCTGCATGCAGGCCGATGGCGTCAGCCACGGCGCGCAGGATGTGGTCGGTCGCGGCGGTATCCAGCAGGGCTATCCTGCGGGAAGCGGCCCGGGCGCGTTCAAAGATTTCGGTGCAGTTTTCCATGTCATCAACGGTTGATTCGGTGGTTCCGGAAAAACAAATGTACGGATTTTTCATCGTCCTTCCCGGTTCGGCATAAGGATTGAAGTAACGGAAAGACCGGACGGACATCGGAAAAGAACCATAGAAAATGGGGAGATTCCATACTTTATCGAGCCATCCTTTGCCCCGATTTTTTTTCGTCTTGCGCCGGTATAGGCCTCTGCCCTGAAAAGATCGGTGACCGGCAGGCCCGGTTCGCGTGCCGAGCGGCCTCCCGGCGCAGAACCGAACGCGAAGGAGAGGGAAAAGTACAATAAGTAATAATCGCGAAAAAATTTAACTTTGTAAAGTCTCGTGCGTCAAAAGGATAAAGAGGCGGGGGATTGCAGTACGGACTTTTAACACATAAAGATACGGCTATGAAAAAATTCCTTATGATCCTGATCCTCTCCTTGTGGGCCGTAGCGGGAGTTTTCGCCCAGGACGGGTATGTCGACGACCTGTACCGGGGATCGACGCGAAAGAGCAGGAAAGCCGAGTCGCAGGCGGTCAAGGTGCAGGAACAGACCCGTACGCAGGCGCAGCAGATGCCGGTCAACTGGACACCGGCGCAGAGCTCTCCGACGGCCGTACAGCCGTCTTCCGGACAGTCGGAACTGGTGACCAACTATGACGAAGCGCTCCAGCGGCGGATCGAGGCCTACAAGAGCTACCGGGAGATGGACGACAGCTACTGGCAGCTGATGGAAAACTACCACCGGATGCTGAGCAACAAGTACGATCCGGATCTATACAATATCATCACTTTCGGCAATGAAATGTGGGTCGAACCGGTTTATATCTCGGCCCTGTTCGACGGCAGCGATCCGGCTGCGGGGATTCGCGATCTGAAACTCGTTTTGCCGCAGCAGAACCGGAGCAACGTCACGGTCAACCTGAACCTCGGCTTCGGGCCGGGCTGGTGGTGGGACGATCCGTGGGATTATTACTGGTACTTGCCGTGGCGCAATCCGTGGGGCTGGGGATATTACGGATGGTACGGGCCGTACTATGGGCCGTACTGGGGTCCTTCCTGGGGCTGGAGACCTTATTGGAGTTGGGGTCCTTCCTGGGGCTGGGGGCCCGGATACTATCCGCCCTATTGGGGCGGGGGATGGCATGATCCGTATCATGGCCGGCCTGTGATCTGGGGCAACGATCGGCCGGGCTGGAGACCCGCGCCGGGCTATCGTCCGGGCGGCGGCGATCCGGGTTACCGTCCGGGAGGCCCTTCGGGGCGTCCGGCTTATTCGGGCGGGTACCGTCGCAACGAGAACGGCACCGGGGTCTCGATCAACAGCGGCAGCGGAGCAGTGAACCGCAGACCGGGCGGGACGCTGCGTCCGGGAAGCTCCGGCAATCAGTATAATCCGGCCGCGTCTTCCCGTCCGACCGTGACCGGCGGCAATACAGGCACATCTTCCGGCTCGACGATCGACCGCTCGTACCGTCGCGAGACGACCGTGACGCCGGCGCCGAGACGCGAGACCCCGGTTCGTACCCAAACTCCGCAGCGGAGCGAACCGAGCTATTCGGCACCTTCGCGGGGAAGCAGCGGCGGCTCTGTGGGCGGCGGAGGATACCGGCGCAGATAACCCGGGGATGTCTGCGGCATACGATTGATACGGCGGAAGGGTCACTTTTTAATTAGAAACGACTATGAAAAAGAATCTTATGCAGGCGACGCTGGCGATAGCCGGAAGTATGGTCTTTGTCGCAGCGGAAAGCGTGCGGGCGCAGGGTTCGGAAGAGTTGCTGCTGTTTTCGCGCCAGAATTTCGGCATATCCAGCGCCCGCTCGGCGGGGATGGGCGGTGCATTCACCTCGCTGGGGGCCGACGCGGCGACGATGAGCATCAACCCGGCGGGTATAGCCATGTACGGCAGAGGAGAGGTGAGCGTCAGTCCGGGGCTGCGCATCTCGGGCCGGGCGGCGGATTACAGCGGGCCGGGCGGGAACGTATCCAACAAACTCAGCAAGACGAAAGGCAACGTCGGGAGCTTCTCGATGGTCTATGCGGGAGATCACTTCGCCTTAGGATTCGGCATGAACCGGCTGGCCGATTTCAACGGCCGCAGCCATGCGATCGGCTACGGCGAAAAACTCTCGATCGGGGACATGTTCGTCGAGCAGCTCTACGGAGTTCCGTCATCAACCATCGGCTCTCCGGACAATAACGTCTACAGGGCTTTCTTCGATTATCCGCCGGCGATGTGGGGGGCGATCATGGGCTACCAGACCGCTCTGCTCGACCCTGTGCCGGGGACAGGCATAGGGCCGGACAATCCGCAGGCCTATACCATGACGAATATGATCCAGAGCGGGACGCTGATTTATCCGGACTGGTATCGCCGTACTTCGGGAGCGATCAACGAGTACACCATCAGCGGGGGATATAATCTCAAGGACATTTTATACATCGGGGCGACCCTCGGGATCCAGGATATTTACTACAGCCGGTTCGACACCTATTCGGAGTTCGCCTCGACGGGGAATGTGGGGTTGGAGAGCATGTATTACGACCAGAACCTGCGGATGAGCGGAGCGGGGGTCAATATCAAGGTGGGGGCTACCGTGCGGCCGATGCCGTGGCTGCGCATCGGGGTGGCCTACCATTCGCCGACGTGGATCAATATGAGCGAGGAATACGATGCGAATATGACGGTATGGGACACGCGTTACAAAGAGCCGGGGTATAGCGACACGCCGATCCTGCGGAACGAGTACAATATGCGCACGCCGTCGCGGCTGCTGGCGGGGGTTTCGGCCACGATCGGGACGGCGGGGATCATCAGTGTGGACTACGAACGGACGTGGTATCAGCATATGAAATACACTTCGGACGGTTATCAGGACGTCAATGAAGAGATCGGGGCGTTGTACACGCCGTCGGATGTCGTGCGGGCGGGGGTCGAGTTTCAGCCGGTGCGCTCGCTGTTTCTGCGGGCGGGCTACGGGTACAGCAGCTCGGTTTATAAAGGCAGCGAGTTCAGGCGGTACGGCGAATACCAGCAGTGGTCGGGCGGTATCGGCTACCGGAACCGGGCGGTGAGCGTTGACTTGGCTTATGTGTACGGCAGCGCCAAACAGATGCCTTACAAACCGTTCGACTATACGGCATCCGATGACTACCAGGTATGCACCGACGGTACGATTTATACGGAAGACAAAAACCACAACGTGATTCTGACTTTCGCGGTCAAGTTCTAAGTTTGTTTCCGCTGGCGGGATATGCGGTCGGGCCACCTCGAAGGGCGGCCCGACCGCTGTGTTTTGCCTCCTCGGTCGTAATTCCTATCTTTGGGCATCGGAAAAAACAACGAAACCTATGACAAAAGAGCTCAAAAGAGCTCATCTCGCGTTACAGCGGGCATGGGAGTTCCGGAGTTTCGGCCGGCACTCTCTGCCGGGAGATACCGTGTTGCAATCAATAGGTTTACGATATTTTTACTTCGGTTTTCTGCTTTGTGGGGGATGATCTTACTGAATCAATAATACGATTTTACAATAGAAAGAAAGTTGTCTATATTTGATACGTCATTCGATCGGAAGATCGAGTAAAACAAAAATATTAACCGCTAAAACTTCATGGGATCAGGAGAAAGATGACCAAAGTTCTGCTGGCAACTGACGGTGCAGCCTTGATCTGCGGCGGCGCGATGATGACTTATCTCAAAGCACAACCCCGACAGCCGATGTCGGCCCTGACGCTGGCCAATATCGAAGCATTGGCCGTGGGGGATGAACATAATGGAGATTGCGACAACTATAACGGCTATCGCCGCATCAAACAAGGTAACGAACGTATCTACGATTGTTGCTACGTTGTTGTAATAGGGCAAGGAAAAGAAGACTGCAAAAGGTGGTAGCCCATTGATATTCATTTCAGAAATGAGCGGAAAAATTCTGTTAGGAACACTTGTGGGGCTGTGCTTTGTAGCATGCGGTCGTACACCGGGGAGCATGCCCGCCCGCGAAAAAGCTTTCGAACGCAGCGCGCGGCTGGCAGCCGATTCAGTGCCTCTGCCTTACTTGGTGCACCCTTTCCGGTGGTACGTTCAGGGAGACCGGCTGTGGCTTCTCGACAACCAAGCCGACCATTTCAGTCACCTGTTTTCGTTGCCGGAATTGCAACCTCTCTGCCGGTTCGGACGGCAAGGCCGCGGCCCCGGAGAATACCTCAGTCCCGGAATGGCTTGCATGCAACGGGCCGATGAAACCGCTCTCTTCGAGTCGATGCCCAATCGGTTCTGCCTCTATCGGCAAAAAGGGGATACGGTAGCTTTGCTCCAAACCTTGCAATTCCCTGTTTGGATGAAAGCGCGCGCGTTGCCGAAAGCCTATTCGCGTCTTTGGCAGACCAAAGACACGTTATACATCGGGATTGCCTTTCCTCCGCGCTTCCCGGAGATCGATCTGATCGACATGGCCGTTTCTGAAATCCGGGCCAGCCTGTCTTTTCCCTTGTCAGGCTCCGAACGGGCCGGGTCTTATCCGTATCTTTTTACCGCCGCTTACTGTCAAGGGAAACTGGTGCTTGCCTATCAGTATATCGATCGCATCGAGGTGTATGACGTCGGTCGCGACGGTTTTCAGCTCGATTACGTGATCGGCACCGGCGAACCTCAAGAAGAGCTTTCGATTCGCGACGAAGACGACCGGATGATTCGGCATTATTCTGCTGTACAGTGTGACGGCGAGCGAATTTATGCGCTTTATCAAGGCTATCCCGACGGTGCTTTCAGCGGAGACGGCATTGTGTCATCGTTGGAAATCTATCGGTCTGAGGATGGAACGGGGGAAACCCGGGTGGATTTAGGCCGCCGGATAGACGACGTCGTCCTCGACTCTATTCGGCACACTTTGTATGGCTATAGTGCGGTGTGCGATTCTGCGCAATTCTACACGTTCGACCTCTCGGGACTGCGGTGAGCCTTTACAGGGCACACCCTACTCAGCCGAAGACAATCCGAAAAAGATTCCCTTACATTTGTGGGGAATCTTTTTATTACAAGATAACGAAAATAAAGCCGTTTTTTCTCTGCCGCCTCGGTCGTAATTCCTATCTTTGCGCATCGGAAAAAACAACGAAACCTATGGCAAAAGAGCTCAAAAGAGCTCACCTCGCGTTACAGCGGGCATGGGAATTCCGGAGTTTCGGCCGGCACTCTCTGCCGGGAGATACCGCGTTGCAATCAATAGGTTTACGATATTTTTTACTTCGGTTTTTGCTTTGCGTGGATCGTTTTGCAATACGATATTTCAATGAAATTTTACAATAGAAAGAACGTTATCTATATTTGATACATCATTCGATCGGAAGATCGAGTAAAAACAAAAATATTAACCGCTAAAACTTCATGGGATCAGGAGAAAGATGACCAAAGTTCTGTTGGTAACTGGCGGTGCAGCCTTGATCTGCGGCGGCGCAATGATGACTTACCTCAAAGCACAGCCCCGACAGCCGATGTCGGCCCTGACGCTGGCCAATATCGAAGCGATAGGGGGCGGAATGGATGTGAGGCCGATTGTTCAGGGGCCTGCCCACGAATCCAAAGATGAATGCAGGGCGTGCAAAACGCATCATGTGATTTGCGAAGGCCGTGAGAATGGTGGCGATTGTATCAATATCCACTGCCTGTTGTAATCGGGTCGTTATTTGGGCGGGATGCGTTCGGGTATCCCGCCCGTTTTTGAATTGTTTTTAATCATTTGCGTAAATATGAGGAAATCGTGTTTTGTCTTGTGGGCGGGAATCTGGTTGGGGATGAGCGCCTGCGGTACGCGTCAAGAAGCGGCCCGAACGGATGCAGGCATGGACGATGTCGTTACCCGAACGATCGAGTGGCAGCCCGACTCGGCCGGTTTGTTGCAGGATTTGATCGCGGCCGTACGATACGTTCCTTTGGAAAGTACACCGGAGAGCTTTTTGTCCGATATATCCAAGATCCGGGTGTATAGGGATGAAATTTATGTCATGGATGACGGCATGCGTGCCGATTACGGGATTCGGGTCTTCGGGCCGGACGGTGCTTACAGGCGGCATATCGGCCAGGCGGGAAAGGGACCCGGGGAAATGATCCAGATCGATGATTTCACGATCCGCGGCGATAGATTGTTCATAGCCGACGGCCACGCCGGGAAAATGGTCGTTTATACGCTTGACGGGCAGTTCGTGGAGGATATTCCGCTCGCGGATGCGGATCTCGCTTCGTTCGCTGCCTGCGACAGCGGTTTCTTGTGGACCGGAGATATCTATTATCGGGAAAATCCCGAAAATAGATACGGATTGTACAAAACGGACGATCGGATGCAACCGGAATGGAAACGCGAGAAATACGACGCATCATCGACACGGGCTTTACTGACCGAAGTTTCTGATTCTTTGATGATCTGGATGCAAGGGGGCAGCGATTCGGTCTACTTTTATAACCGTCAGGGGCATCTTACACGTTGCATTCATTTCGATTTTCCGGAGCGGCATCGGATCGCCTACGAAAAACGGCGGGAGGTGCGCGATTTGCCTGCGAATGAAACATTCGATTATTATCGGATCGGAGAGTGGAATCCTGCGGTCGTCGGCCCGTATCTGATGGGGCAGATTACTATGCCCGGCGGCGAATGGGATATCTTCATGGTCGATTTGCGGGACGGTCGGATTTATCTGGATCAAGGACGTTATGTCGTGCGGGACCAGACTGCGGGTTTTTATCCGGTCAATGATTCTACATTTGTCAGCTGGGTGACGCCGGATTCCGAAATTTTTCTGGAAAAGACGGAGCCGCAGATAGCAAAATTGCCGGATAATGTCCGTAAACATGTTCTTGATGGGGATTGCGCGTTGGTCTTTTATACGTTGAAGTAGGGAACCCGATGAAACGTATCGTATTATGGATCGGGGCGATGTTGGTATGCGCAGGATGCGGAAGCGGACGGCAGGGCGATGGAAGGGTTCAGCGATTGATCGGACAAAAGATCGTTTTCTCTGATTCCCTGCTGGCTTCCACCCGGCTGTGGATGTCCGATTCACTCAGGTTACAGGCGGTTGCTATTGTGCCGAAAATATTGGTTTGCGTTACGGCTCAGGAATGTAATCTGTGCCAGATGCATATTCCGCAATGGAATATTTATATGAGAGAACTGAGACGTTGGCAAGGAAAGGTGCCGGTTGTTTTTGTGGTTGCTGAACAACCGGAGAAGGCGGTTCCGGCAGTCAGGAACGGTCATTGTCCGGCAACGGTGCTGACTGATCCGGATAGTGAGTTTTGGGAGGCCAATAATTTGCCTGTCCATCCGATTTTCAATACTTTCCTGTTGGATGGCGACAACCGGATCGTACTGGTCGGTTCGCCGATCGGTAATGCGGCAATGTGGAAGCTGTACCGGTCTGCAATAGATACTTTGCGGGCTGATGGTGAACGAGGATAGGGAAGACTGGATTATTGTTCCGGGCGGGTCGGATTATTGTACATTCTAATCTTCGAATCGTTTATAAAATGCCCTGTTCCTGCTATTTTCATTGTGTGTGGGGGCAGGGTGTTTCTTTTTGTTAATTTGTGTTAATGATGATAAATAAAATTTTTACTCTTTGTACGTTGGGACTCATGCTGGCTTGTTCGGGTCCGCAGACTGAGATGGAAACAGAGCAGGTCGTAGTCGATTTCAAAGCTCCCGAGCCGACTTTAAAAGTGGAGCGAATTATTCAGCTGGAGACCAATAATGAGGCTCTTTTCGACCAGTTCTATCGGGTGAAGATCGCCGGTCGGAATATTCTGGTACAAGACCAATTCAAGATCGTGGTTTATGACCTGAATGGAAAATACCTGTCGAAAGTGCAAAAAGTCGGGCACGGGCCACAGGAATACATAACGATTAGTAACTTTTGGGTCTTCCGGGACGAACTATATGTCGTTACCAATGCAAAAAAAAGCGTATTGGTCTATTCTCTGACGGGGCAGTACCTGCGGACAATTCCGTTGGATTTCGCTCCGGAAGCAATAGTCGTGATGGAGAATTACATGGCGTTTAAATCGGCTTATAATCAGGATGGGACGTTGATTGTTACCGATAGGGAGGGACGGAAAAAATATGAAACGATTGCGCCGATACTGGCAAAAACTACGGTCAGTATCCCTGCCGTCTTCCCCTTTACCGAATCCGATGGGAAGGTCTATTATTTCCCGGATTTCAGTTCCAGTATTTATACGGTCGGTCCTGATACGTCCGATGTGAAGCAAATTAAACTTGACTTCGGAGTTCATACTATTACTCCGGAATTTATACAGACATTAACGGCCGGGACGTTTATGGATGAATTTGAAAAGCACGGGATCGTTAGCTTTCCGAGTTTTTATCCAACACGCGATTGGTGGGGGATGGTTTTTTCGCTGGGTGATACAGAGTACAGTTGGTATTACCATGCGAAAAATGGCAGACAATGTATAGTTGAGGCTCCGGGAATTATTTCGGTTAAACCGATAGCATGTGCTACCGAGGATTACTTTATCGAGGTGGCAGAAGCGGCGGAGTTTCTCTCGAGTTCCAGATACGCCGCCTATAGGCAAGGCCTTAAGGTGGACGAAAATGACAATCCGTTGCTGATTTTTTATTCCATTCAGTAACTGCCGGCTTCGCGAGCGAGCTATTTTGAGGCGAACGGGACACCAATTCTTGGCGCATACGAAAAATCGACTCTTTGTGACGTCCGGTTGCCCAAAGGCAACCGGACCTTTTTTGCAGGAAAAATTAATCGTTTGGATTTCATGTCATATCTTTGGGAAAAATGCGACCGCGGAACACGTCATACATTGTCCGGCGCCCGAGACATGTAATTTTTGAGAAAGTTCCCTGAGATAATGCCTGCGCCGGGGCGGTAATGACCTATCTCAAAGCACAACCTAAGGAGCAGCTTTCATATCTTACCCTCGCCAATCTCGAGGCGATGGCAGAAGTCGATTACGAAGTGGATTTGGGTGGGAAAAAGGTCGGTGCAAAGGCAGTGGAGGCTGTTTTGAGGTAGATGGGGTCATTTTCCCCGGCACTTGGACATCCGTTCAACCGCTTTAAGGATAAACAATGCAAAAAATTTTTAGGATATTCGTTGCGATCAGCGGGATTTGGCTGTTCGGCTGCGGCCGGCGGGATACGGTCCCTGAACTCGAAGATCTGTTTCCTCCGTCAGCTGAGATGCAGGCCCGGACTCGTATGATGGGCGCTTTGGAGGGCAACGCCTCCGACGGCGAATATTTTGTCGCCTCCTGCGGACGCTTCGTTGTCGGTTCCAATCGTACCGATCCTGCCATTACTATTTTCGACACAATGACCTTTCGCTCAGTCGGAGTGATCCGGAAAGGAAAAGGGCCGAATGAAGTGGTTTATATCGGTTCTTTGCACGAAAATGACGGCGATCTGTATGTTTATAACACTCCGGCTAAGCAGGTGTTGACCGTGCCGGTCGTGGCCGAAAAACTTGCTCCCTCTTTCGCCAGGCAGGTCGTCGATGTCGATTACATGGAGATGCTTCCTATTGCCGGCCGCAGACATGTCGGGAGTGGCAGTTCGGCAAGTGATGATCTGCAATTCTATCTGTTGGACAGCATGGGGAAGCGAGTAGAGGCCATCGACGACTATGTCCCCGACCCGGAAGGACGCACTATCGCCTCCTATGACAACGCATTCGGACAGCAGGGGCCCTTGCTGCGGTCGCCGGACGGCCGGCACTTCATGTACGCCTCTCGAGACGGTTTGGTGCTGAAATTCTTTCGGGCTGACGACGATCATGTCCGCAAAATCCGCGAATATATTGTTCAGGCCCCTCTTTTTACCCCCATGTCCGATCCGGAGGCCCGGTTTTACACCGTGGCCGTCGATCCCAATAATATGCAAGGCGTCGAAAGCCTTACCGCCGACGACCGGTATTATTATCTGTTGTTCTCGGAACGTCTGCTGAGCGACGAGGTCTCCGAAGCCGACCAGTTGCTGGTCTTCGATCATGCAGGCGAACCGGTGGCACGTATCCGGCTGGATCGTCCCGTCAATCGCATTGCGGCTGACAGCCGGTCGGGCAAGCTCTATGCTCTGATTCAGGAGAGCGAACAGAATCGGGTGGCGGAGATTCTCCTGCCCGAGCTGTGACCGCCTCTGTCAGCCGATTGTGCGTCCGAACCCTTTTTCCGCCCTCCCGAAATAGCGGGAGCGGCGGATTTTGTTTATCTTTGCCCATCGGAAAAATATACGAAACTCATGGCAAAAGAGCTCAAAGACCTCACCTCGCGCGAGGAAGATTACAGCAGATGGTATAACGAACTGGTGGTCAAGGCCGGGCTGGCGGAGGGTTCCGCCGTGCGCGGCTGCATGGTGATCAAGCCCTACGGCTACGCCATTTGGGAAAAGATGCAGCGCGCGCTGGACGACATGTTCAAGGCGACGGGGCATGTGAACGCTTATTTCCCGCTCTTCATCCCGAAATCGTTTTTCTCGAAAGAGGCGCACCATGTCGAGGGGTTTGCCAAGGAGTGCGCCGTGGTGACGCATTATCGGCTCAAGAACGACCCGGACGGGCAGGGGGTGATCGTCGATCCGGAGGCCAAACTCGAAGAGGAGCTGATCGTGCGGCCGACTTCCGAGACCATTATCTGGAATACCTATAAGAACTGGATTCATTCGTATCGCGACCTGCCGATTCTGTGCAACCAGTGGGCCAACGTGGTGCGGTGGGAGATGCGGACGCGGCTGTTTTTGCGGACGGCGGAGTTTCTGTGGCAGGAGGGGCACACGGCCCATGCCACGCGCGAGGAGGCGATGGCCGAAGCGGAACGGATGATCGGCGTCTACCGCGATTTTGCCGAACAGTGGCTGGCCTTGCCGGTGATCGTGGGACACAAGAGCGACAGCGAACGGTTCGCCGGGGCGGACGATACGCTGACGATCGAGGCGTTGATGCAGGACGGAAAGGCGCTCCAGTCGGGGACTTCGCATTTCTTGGGCCAGAATTTCGCCAAGGCGTTCGACGTGCAGTTCGCCAACCGCGAGGGGCAGCTCGATTATGTGTGGGCGACGTCGTGGGGGGTCTCCACGCGGTTGATGGGGGCATTGATTATGGCGCATTCGGACAACAACGGTCTGGTGCTGCCGCCGAAGTTGGCGCCGATTCAGGTGGTGATGGTGCCTATCTACAAGGGGCAGGAGGAATTGGCGGCTATCGTCTCGAAAATGGAAGAGATCGCGGCGGAACTCAAGACGCGGGGGATCAGTGTCAAGATCGACGACCGGGACAATGTGCGGAGCGGATTTAAGTTCGCGGAATATGAGCTTAAGGGGGTTCCGGTGCGGCTGGCCATCGGGCCGCGGGACTTGGCGAACGGGACGGTCGAACTGGCGCGGCGCGATACTTTGACGAAAGAGGTGGTGCCGGCGGCGGGGATTGCGGAGCGGATCGAATCGCTGTTAGGGGATATTCAGCGGAATATCTACGACAAGGCTTTGCGGTTCAGGGATTCGATGATTACGCGTGTGGATACTTACGATGAGTTCAAACGGGTGCTCGAGGAGAAGGGCGGGTTTATTCTGGCTCACTGGGACGGGACGCCGGAGACGGAGGAGCTCATTAAAAACGAGACGAAGGCGACGATTCGGTGTATTCCGGTCGATGCGCCGGCGGAGGAGGGTACTTGCATTGTCAGCGGCAAACCTTCGCACCGGCGGGTTCTGTTCGCGAAGGCGTACTAAAAAACGGTAGCGGTCATTCGTCATCGTGAGGTGTCCGGCTGTGCGACTGGCAACTATCTGGAAACACACCGCCGAAGCCGCGACCGACGGTGCACAGCACCGCTGAATTTAGAGGGAGCCGGACAATCATAACAGATAACGGATGCTCGAGCTCAGTTTATATGGAGGAATTGAAGTCGGCTTGGACGAAGCCGGGCGCGGGCCCCTGGCCGGGCCCGTGTTCGCCGGAGCAGTACTGCTGCCCCCCGGTTTCCGCGACGAACGGCTGAACGACTCCAAGCAGATGAACGAACACGACCGCTACGCCTTGCGTGAAGTGATCCAGCGCGAGGCCGTGGCGTGGGGCGTCGGCGAAGTGACAGCCGCAGAGATCGACGAAATCAATATCCTCAACGCCTCATTCCGGGCCATGCGGCGGGCATTCGCACAGTTAGCGGAACGGCTGCCCGAAGGGATGAAAGTCGACCGGCTGCTGGTGGACGGGAATCGTTTCCGGCCCGGCACGCTCATCATCCCATACGAATGTATCGTCAAGGGAGACGCCAAGCTCGCCCCTATCGCCGCAGCATCCGTCCTGGCCAAGACCTGCCGCGACGACTATATGATCCGTATTCACGAGGAATACCCTGTTTACGGTTGGAAACAGAACAAAGGCTATCCGACCCGGGCACACCGCGATGCCGTGATGCGGTACGGACTTTCGCCGTACCATCGGGTCACTTTCTGCCGCCGGTTCTTGGCACCAGAAGAATAAGGGGATCGCAAGAGGAAATAAATTTATAGCTCATAAAATATGTTTTATATTGTTTTTTTTGCCGTATTTTTGAAATGGGTTGGAGCTGTGCTGAGAAAAGTCTAACTTTAAAATAAAACAAACTTAAAAAAGTTTGCCAAAATTAGGCTGGTCGCGGGTAGTGTACTCGCAATCGGCAGCGGGGCTGTCTTGAGTTGTCTCTATGCGCAACCTCGCGAACGGCCGTCTGATCTGACGCTGGCCAATATCGAAGCGTTGGCCGAGAATGAAACCGTGACGACCTATAATTGCGTAGGCAAAGGAGATTGTCCCGGATTTACCTGCGGGGTTTGTATGACCACGATTCCTGCAGGAAAAGGGAATCTGACCGGCGGTCATAAATGCTGGTAAGGACACAGATGATTCATAAAGAACCTGTTCCGACCGTTCGGAGCAGGTTCGATATTTCTACCATGATGGCAAAAAACGTAGTTTTTCTGTTCTGCCTGTTCGTGCTCTATGCCTGCCGGCAATCGCCCGTTCGATACAGCGGCGATCCTGTTTTCCCGGACACCGATACGCTTCAGGCTACCTTAATCAATGCCGATTTTATCTTTGACTTTCCCCGGCAAATCGCTCTGTCAGACTCTTTGCTGGTCATTCGCGATGTGGGGGCGGCCATACCGGGCGAGCCTGCATACTTCCATCTCTTTTCCGACCGGGGGGATTATCTCGGCAGTTTCGGACGACGCGGCCGCGGCCCCGGAGAACTGTTGGAAAGCACTACACTGACCTTTGACCGGAACGGAACCGCCTATGCTTATGATCCGGCAAGCAAAAAGACAGTCTGTTATCCATTGCACGATTCCCTGCCCTGTCCGTTTCGAGAGTTCGATATGCGGCAGGCGCTTCCCGATTCGCTCGTGCGGCAGCGGTACACCCGAATTACAGACCTGCTTCGGATCCCTGCCGGAGATTTCCTCGTCATCGGAAACAACGACTTCCTCCGATTCGGCATTTATACCGGACAAGGCTCCGTGCGGCCGATCTGGAATACCTATCCGCAATTGACCGCGATGGGCACACCGGCTGAAGTTTGGTCGATCTTCAATTCATCCGCCAAATACCGTTTGGCTCCCGATGGTTCCAAGCTGGCCTGCGCGACCTACGTCGGAGCGGTGTTGGACTGTTACAGTGTGGATAATGACCGGATGGAGAGGATCGGAACTTATCGTATATACGAACCGGTTTATAAGATTTTCGAGGGGGTAACGCCGACGCAAATTACCCGAACCGATCGCACCGTCATCGGCTTCGAGGATTTGGATGTGACGAATCGGTATATATATGGTTTACTGAACGGTTGTTCTCAGGGAGCTTATGCCTATCCCGACCGGATTGTCGTTTTCGATTGGGAGGGGAGGCCGGTGCGGAGCTATCATGTTGATATGCCGTTATGCAAGATCGCGGTGGATGACAAACGAGGGGTGATTTATGCGCTTACGGCTTCGGAGGGAGAGCCTTGCCGGTTGGTTCGTTTCGATCTGCCGGATGAATAACGGACGGCGGGTGGGGGAGAGAATCGCGGGGGCGATTCGAGAACCTTCTAATGCTGGACTTCAGTTGGAGAACTTTATGCAGGCGGCACCGTCATGTGGCGGGTGCCGCCTGCCGTTTGATCATTGGCGGAGTTTCTGCCGCCGATTCTTGGCACCAGAAGAATAAGGGGATCGCAAGAGGGAATAAATTTACGCGATTATATACTTTATCGTACCAGCCATTTCTTATCCAATTTTTCGGCTCGCGCCGCCCCCCGGCCGCGAGAAGCGGCCCCCGGCGCAGGGCCGAACTCGAAAAAGGAGGAAAGTATATAATCGCGTAAATTTATACGCTCATAAAATTTGTTTTGTATTACTTTTTGTCGTATTTTTAAAATGGGTTGGAGCTGTGCTGAGAAAAGTCTAACTTTGGAACAGAACAAACCTAAAAAAGTTTGCCAAAATTAGGCTGGTCGCGGGTAGTGTACTCGCAATCGGCAGCGGGGTTGTTCTGAGTTGTCTCTATGCGCAACCTCAGGAACGGCCGTCCGATCTGACGCTGGCCAATATCGAACTTTTCGCAGCCCCATGCAAAGAAAATCTCGAGGAACACTGAGGGATTTTTACTGTAACAGTCTGCAATAGAAAAACAGATTTGGCAGGCGCCATTGGAAAAGTTGCTTGTAATGCGGAGGCTACTACAGCATGTCAGTTTTCTAATGTAGGGAGATGACTTGTAAACTCAAGGCGGAATCATATGTGATTCTGCTTTTTTGTTAAAAGTATGGGAAGCTATGATGAGAATAAAGATTAGTTCAATATTAAGTTTACTGGTTCTAATCGTTGGTTCATGTACACCAAACCGTATGGAAGAATTGACCGCTATTGAGGTGAACTCTTCCGAGAAAATGCCGATTTCCCGTTTATTCCAACAGATAGATTTGATTCCATTGGAAACTTGTGATTCATCATTAATTGGGATGGATGTAAAACGGTTGGAGTGCAAAGCAGACCGTATTTATTTACTCAATCAAATGAATACGCGATGCAACTTACTGTGCTTCGATACGACCGGAACATTTCTTTTTCGAATAGACCGTATGGGGAATGGCCCTCAAGAATATATTTATTTGGGAGATTTCTTCATTGACCCAAGGAAAGAGCAGATCGTACTAATAGCTGAAAGCGGACATTTTTTATATTTGGATTTAGACGGAAATTTTATTGCAACTCATAGAATAGAGCGGGGATATTACGCAAAGCAAACTGTTGTACCAGAAAAGGAATCATTCTATTGGGCTTTTAATGATGTTCAAGAATATTCTTTAGGTATAGATTTATTACAATTGGATACGGCTACAATGGAAATCCAACGAGCATTTTCATCGGGTACCATTCTTCCAAACAGTCTTCCTGCGCCATTGGCGACCAATGGCGTACAAACAATATATTATCATATCAACGACACAATCTACGACATTGGTAAAAATAAAATAGCCCCTTTATATCGGGTCTGTATGGGGGAAAAACAAGATATTTGCAAGCGTAAACTTTCGGAACTCATTGCAAAGGATCCGATCGGATATGTCGCTCAAGTCAGTCAATGGTTTCAAGATGGTGATTTTAAAATGGTTACCCATGTAGGATTAACGCCGTCTCAGTTATTTATTTCTGCCGTTAAACAAAATCCTTCGCAATTCCGAGTGTTACAAGCACAAGCATTTTTTGTGATTTACGATAAAGTCACCGGAAAAACATATAACTCCGAAAATTTAAAATGGGACATTCTGGGACTTGAATCAATTGCAGATGTCGAATTAATCGGTTATTCCGACAGTACATTATATGGATGGTTCAGGCAGCCTTTTTCAGCAACAGATAAAGAAAAGATAAAGAAAAGCAGGTATTTGCCTCAAAATATTAAAGAAAAGTTATTACGTCATACAGAGGAAGACAACCCGGTTTTGTTTATGCTCCGATAATTCCGCCCATGAAACGAATCCCGATTATAGCCTTTTGGATTTTGGCGTTCTGGAGCTGCGGCACGTCCCGCCCCGTTCCCGAAGAAGCCTTTTGGAAACAAGTATTCGAGCGAGAAAACCTGACCGATTCGAGCGTGTTGCTCCTGTATATCGGCGAAGGCATGTGCGTGGAATGTATCAACAAAGAACTGATAAACCTGGGCGAATATCCCGAAATCGCCCGGAATACGGTGATTATCGGCAGTTTCTCGAATAAACGCCATTTTCTGGCGTCGGTCGCTTCCGTCCAGGTCAAACGCAAAATATTCGTGTCGGCGGATGGAATGCCGAATATCAAGTTCTCCGCTGCCCTGCAACCGCATTATATGCTCTATGTCGCGCCTTCCCGGACTTTCGAGCCGCCGTATTATCCGGTCGATTGCTCGACGGAAAGAACCCGCGATTATTACCGCAGTGTCCGTTCCGTATTTTCTGTTCGGGAATGGCCCTCCCTGCCTTCCGACACCGCCCAGTAAATCTGCGGAGAAAAATATCGGCGATTCTTATAAATTTTTAATACCTTTGTCCCGTTATTTCTGAAAACCGGAAACCGAGGACGATCGTGAATACTTCCGCACTTTCTCTGCGACGACGACGATAGTTCCCCTGCATAGCTGCCTCCCTCCTCATTTTTTGCGGGATGCAGCGACATGACAGAGGAACGCCTCCTTGTATTGTGCGTGTTCCGCCGGTGTCTTTCTTTTGCTGCGACGGCAGTCCCGCACGCTTCCCGAATTACCGGACAATAAATTCATACATTCTACATAAATCTTGTACACAAGATGACAATCGATGATTTCGATGTCCTCGTTGCTACCGAGGAACACACTCGATTCGCACAGGAAATCTGCACCGAGATGGCCGAATCCGCCAAGGCGCGCGGTACCGGTATCGCCAAACGTACTCCGGAATACGTGGCCTCCAAAATGCGCGAAGGCAAAGCCGTGGTGGCTTTCCACAAGGATGGCCGCTGGGCCGGGTTCAGCTACATTGAAAGCTGGGGACACAGCGCTTATGTGGCCAATTCGGGCCTGATTATCAATCCGGAATTTCGCAAACTGGGGCTGGCCAAGGCGATCAAGACCAAAACGTTTTTCCTTTCGTTGGTCAAGTTCCCGGGGGCGAAGCTGTTCGGGCTGACGACGGGCCTGCCGGTCATGAAGATCAATAACGAACTGGGCTACCGGCCGGTGATCTTCGCGGAACTGACGGATGACGAGACGTTCTGGAAGGGGTGCGAAAGTTGTGTCAATTTCCCGATCTTGCAGAGCAAACAGCATAAGAATTGTCTCTGCACGGCGATGTTGTTCGATCCGGCGGTGGACTCGATCCGGGTCCCGTGGCCGGCGGATCTCCCTAAACCTGAAAACTTTAAATAATTATCGTTCGTTTTCTTTGTGCCAGTTTTAGCGACGGGAGTGAACTGTTCTCTTTGTGAACAAAGAGAACCAGAAAAACTTTCTGAGATGCTTGCGCATCTCTTGAGCCTGCCGGGTATCCTTGTCTTTGATTCTCTTGGGGTGTGAGCAATAGCGGGCAATTGAGTACTGTACTTTATGCCCGCTATTGCCACACCCCAAAGAAAACTCAATGCAAGAGGACTGCGGAGCGTAAGGAGTAGCGTAGCTATCTCAAAAGTTCTTTGCGCCGCTTTCTTACAAGAAAGCGGCAGTCCCATCCGGTAGCTAAAGACTGACGAAGAAAAACGGACAATAAAAACATGTTAAGATTATGGAAAAGAAGAAAGTCGTATTAGCCTTCAGCGGCGGCTTGGACACCTCATACTGCGCCATTTATTTAGCCAAAGAGCGCGGATTGGAAGTACACGCCGCATTAGCCGACACCGGCGGATTTTCGGCCGAAGAATTAGCCAAGATCGAGAGCCGCGCCAAAGGGCTCGGCGTAGCCAGTTATGTGCGGTTAGACGTGTCGCACACCTATTACGAGCAGAGCATCAAATACATGATCTTCGGGAACGTGCTCAAGAACAGCACCTATCCGATTTCAGTCAGCTCCGAACGGATTTCGCAGGCCACCGCGATCGCGAAATATGCCAAAGAGATCGGCGCCGACTATCTGTGCCACGGCTCGACCGGCGCCGGGAACGACCAAGTGCGGTTCGACATGATTTTCAATATTATAGCACCGGAGATCGAAGTCATCGCCTTGATCCGCGAAAAACGCCTCGCACGGGAAGAAGAGATCGCATACCTGCGTTCGCACGGTGTCGATTTCGACTTTAAGAAAGCCGAATACTCGATCAATCAAGGGATTTGGGGCACCTCGGTCGGCGGGAAAGAGACCTTGACCTCCAGCGAGACGCTGCCCGAAGCGGCTTATCCGTCGCAGCTCAAGGTGGCGCACGACGCGCCGGCGAAACGAATCGCGCTGACGTTTGAACGGGGCGAATTAGTGGGGATCGACGGCAAACACTACGACGACAAAGTCCGGGCGATTCAGGATTTGCACCGCATTGCGGCGCCGTATGCGATCGGACGGGATATGCACGTGGGGGATACGATTATCGGGATCAAGGGGCGTGTGGGGTTCGAGGCAGCGGCGCCGATGATCATCATCAAGGCGCACCACATGCTGGAAAAACATGTGCTGGCCAAGTGGCAGCTTTTCTGGAAAGACCAGCTCTCGGCGTTCTATGGCAATTATCTGCACGAGGGGCAGTATTACGACCCGGTGATGCGCGATATGGAGGCGTTCCTCGAAAATTCGCAGCGAAATGTCTCGGGGGATGTCTTCGTGGATCTCTACCCGTACCGGTTTGTGGTGGTGGGGATCGACTCGCCGCATGACCTGATGTCCAGCAAGTTCGGTGCCTATGGCGAAACGATGAGTAACTGGACGTCGGATGATGTCAAGGGTTTCGGGCGGATCTTCGGCAACCAAAATGCGATCTATTACGCGGTAAATCCTTCTGAAATCGATAAATAAACCGTTCGTTTATTCTCGGCCTTAGTTGGAGGTAACCGTACCTTTTCTGAAGAAAAGGTACCCAAAAGACTTTCAGATAGCTACGCTACTCCTTAGGCTCCGCAGTCCTCTTTCTTTGCATTGGTTCGGGGCGCGGGAATCGGGCCGATAAGGTACAAGCCTCATCATATCGGCCCGATTCCCCGCACCCCGACAAATCAAAGACAAGGGTATCCGGCAGGCTCAAGAGATGCGTAAGCATCTCAGAAAGTTTTTCTGGTTCTCTTTGTTCACAAAGAGAACAGTACCCTCAAACATAGGGCAGTGATTAATCGAACGGATAATATAGATATTATGGAGAAGATACGTGTAGGGATTATCGGCGGCGCCGGATACACCGGCGGCGAAGCCATGCGGCTTTTGATCAACCATCCGAACGTCGAATTGGCGTACGTGCACAGTAACTCGAACGGCGGGAATTTAGTCAGCGACGTACATGCCGACCTGTTCGGCGATACCGAGATGCGGTTCACCGACGCTCCGGTCGGTGAACTGCCGAAAGTGGACGTAATGTTCCTGTGCGTCGGACACGGAGACGCGCGGAAATTCCTCGAAGCCAACCATATACCGGCCGACGTGCGGATTATCGACCTCTCGCAGGACTTCCGGATCGCACCCGAGACATCGATCGACGGGCATGAATTCGTCTACGGACTGCCGGAACAGAACCGAGCGTTGATTCGGGAAGCGAAGAATATCGCCAATCCGGGGTGTTTCGCCACCTGTTTGCAGCTCGCCCTGTTGCCTTTGGCGGCCGAGCGGCTCATCAAGGGGGATGTGCACATCTCGGCGACCACCGGTTCGACCGGGGCGGGGCAGAAGCTGGCCGCGACGTCGCACTTTTCGTGGCGGGCCAATAACCTCTCGACGTACAAAGTCTTCGAGCACCAGCACCTGCGCGAAGTCGGGCAGATGATCCGGTCGTTCGAGCCGAACTACGGCGGGGCGGTGAATTTTATTCCGTACCGCGGAGACTTTACGCGGGGGATCATCGCGTCGGTCTACACCGACTTCGCCGGGACGCTCGACGAGGCGCGGCGGATCTACGGGGATTACTACGCTTCGGCGGCTTTCACGCATGTGAGCGACCGACCGATCGCGCTGAAACAGGTGGTTAATACGAACAAGTGTCTGGTTCACCTGACGGTGCATGAGGGCAAACTCCTCGTTATGTCGGTGATCGACAATCTCTTGAAAGGGGCGTCGGGACAGGCGGTCCAAAATATGAACCTGATGTGCGGCTTGCCGGAAACAACGGGACTGCGGCTCAAACCGCTGGCTTTTTAACCGTTCGTTTATTCTGTGCCCTATTGGAGGCAACCGTACCTTTTCTGAAGAAAAGGTACCCAAAAGACTTTCCGATAGCTGCGCTACTCCTTAGGCTCCGCAGTCCTC
>NZ_CANQYJ010000012.1 GCF_947628055.1 uncultured Rikenella sp. | reverse complement strand
TGCAATATGTCAATTTCGTTAATCATCGTCCCATTGGACAGATAAAATATGCACTAATTTAATTCAACCAACAGGTATCACCTATTATTTCGAAGCTTCAGAGACCAGAACCGGCAAACAACGGGAATGGAAATTGAAAAATAAAAAGTATTGACTTGGCGAGTGACATAATTAGTCGAAAATTCCTCTTATATACCCCATGCAAATTACGTCACTCATCCGGAGAGACTGAAACCTCACAGTGTAAGGTTGCGTTTTTAATTACACCGTGCCATTTAAAGAGAAGCAGGTACAAACAGCAGAACTTTTTTTGAGGGGGAAATAGCCGAGTTCTATATAAAGCTCTGTTCTGAATCAAAAAAAGTTCTGTTATTGTCGCCGGATTTTTTGAGCGGGAAATGATTTTTTCTAAAGAAAAGAGCTTTACAGAATCCTATTTTCTGTCAGGCATTTTTTGTGTTGCTCCTGTATTGTGCGTTTCAGGCTACTCTGTTTATAACCCCTCCCTCCTTTTTTCTTGGAGAAATCTTTCCGGGATACCTATCTCTTATTTATTCGCACGATAGCCATTAAGACAGCCACAATGTTCGTAAACCTATAATAACAAGCCTTATGGATAGACGAACCTTGGTTGAGAATCATGTACTGTATCCTCAGTCCACCGTGGTGGAGGAGTTGATCCAGTGCGGAAAGCTGGATTGCGAATCGCTTTACGACACCGGTTGCGAGGTGTTGGAATGGTGGTTGGTGAGCGACTGGTTGACTGATAAGCTCCGAGGACAGGGTGAAGTAATCATCGACGATTACGGATGCTGTTGGTGGGGGCGCACCACGAGTGGACAAGCCGTTTACATGGACGGTGTGATGGCTGAAATCTGCGGCGGGATGGAATAAGCCGACACGCCCAACATTACGACTAACATAGTTTGGAGTCAATAGCGAATTTTTGGAAAGTTTCGCCGAAATTTGCCGGTGCAATACCCCAGAGGAGTGTTTCGCAGCAAAACATTTTCTATCTTTGCCCCTGTCGGGAGCCTTTTCGGAGACCCCGGCAGACATATTTCGATGAAAGTGTTTAGCTTTTATCCTGAATCGGAAATCTGGAAAATTTCAAAGCATCAGGGATAAGCAATTGACACTCATCACTTGTATAGGTACCTCTCGTTCTGAGACGTGTGCTATATACAGGTGTGGGGTATTGTTTATTTGATGCAAGGGCATTCCAGAGCCTCCGATTCGATAAACTAACGACTCCACACTTTCTTTTTTCTACCTATCCACCGCAGAGGAGTCGATACGGTGTTTTATTCCAATGACACAAAAAGAAAAAGCCCTACAGCAGGCAGTAGAACAGGCGTTAAAAGACTGTGATTCTTTTTACGAAAAAGGTAAAAAGTTAAATGTTTTAAAAATCTCAAACGTTGAGTTTAATTCCAAGAACTTACAACCCGAAGATGTGGATGACAGTACGTTAGAACGATGTACTGGTGGAGACTATCACGGTTCTTGCAGGCTTGAGACAGACATAGACGGGAATATTAAAATAGAACAAAATTACGTGATAACTGTCTCTTTTAAAGTCAGACACTACGATTCCCAAACAAACCAGTTTACCGCAAGAATAACTAAAGTAACAGTTAACACAGGAGCCTACTAATCATGAAAAAACTACTGTTTTTGCTGATGGGTAGCGCATTGCTGTCCGGATGCAGCGAGTATGACGATAGTGAGTTACGCAATGGACTGAATGATGTGAATGGTCGGGTAACGAGGTTGCAAGAAGAACTTTCCGCCTTGCAAACCATCGTAACGGCTCTACAATCGCAAGTTACGATCACCCAAGTAGAAGAAAATACGAACGGGTACACGATCCATTTCTCGGACGGTAAGAGTGCAACGATCCGGAACGGGATGAATAGCGGCGATGCACCTGAGATTGGCGTGAAACAAGATAAAGACGGGTTCTATTATTGGACGGTGAACGGCAGTTGGCTGACCGATGATGCAGGTAAGAAAGTGAAAGCACAAGGTACGGATGGGACAAACGGAGAAGACAGCACGAGTGGTAAAGATGGCATTACGCCTCAACTGAAAATCGAGAATGGGTACTGGTATATATCCTATAATAACGGCAGTACTTGGACACAACTCGGCAAGGCCGTGGGTGAAGATGGTAAAGATGGTAACAGCATCTTCAAAAGTGTAACGGAAGACAAAGACAATGCCTATTTTACGTTGACCAGCGGAACCGTTCTTACGGTACCGAAAAGCGAGGGCGCGAAGTTTGCCATTGTTTTCAATACGACCGATGCCGCTATTTTGAACGGAGGCGAGAGCAAAACGATTTCTTACACGATCACAGGAAGTACGGAAAATACGGTTGTCAAAGCGATTGCACAAGACGGCTGGAAAGCGATCGTTAATCCGACCTCGACTGCCGAGGGGACGATTACCGTAACGGCTCCCAACCCGATTGTCGAAAGTGAAATCCTTGTATTCGTCAATGACGGAGAGTATCGAACTCTTATGGCTACCTTGAATTGCATGCAGGGTCAGGTTGTTCTGGCTGATAATGCGATCGATACTCCCTCTGAAGGAGGAACCGTAGCCATTAAATTAATGACGAATATGGATTATACGGTCGAGATTTCTGCCGATGCTCAGTCGTGGTTATCGTTGGCTCCTGCGACCCGTGCTTTGCAAGAGAAGACGCTCTCCTTTCAGGTTGCTGCCAACGAGGGGACTCAACGTTTTGCAACAGTCTTTTTGAAAGACGAGCAGAAAAACACCCTGCAAACGATTATGATTCAGCAGTTGGGTACCTGCACGGAAGTACATGTCGAGACGAAAGGCGAACTGGAGAACGTATTGTCAGGCTATGACTATGCCCGCATCAAGTCGTTGAAAATTACGGGGATATTGAACGATGCCGATTTCCTGTTTATCTACTATTCGATGCCTGCTTTGACTGACCTCGATATTTCCGAAGTAAATATTACGGAGTTGCCGGCAAAAGCTTTTTATTCTAAAAATGTGCAAAAATTGATTCTTCCTAAAACCTTGACCATTATTAGTGAAGGATTGCTTGCTTATACCGCATTGACTACTGTAGAAATTCCAGCTAGTGTGGAAACGATACAAGCCTCGGCATTCAAAGGCTGTTCTAAATTAGCAACGGTAACTTTTGAACCGGGGTCTCAGTTGAAACTAATCGGGGGTGCACTTGATGCTACCTATTCTAATATCTATCATGGTGCCTTTTCGGACTGTTCCTCGTTAACCTCTATTGAAATTCCGGCCAGTGTGGAGACGATTCAAATATGTGCATTCAAAGACTGTTCTAAATTAGCAACGGTAACTTTTGAACCAGGGTCTCGATTGAAAACGATTGCAGGAGGTTATGGTGCAAGTGGATATGATGGTCAATTTTATTATGGTGCCTTTTCGGATTGTTCCTCGTTAACCTCTATCGAGATTCCAGCCAGTGTGGAGATGATTGAAAGTGCTGCATTCCAAGGCTGTTCTAACTTGGCAACAGTAACCTTTGAACCAGGGTCTCAACTCAACACGATTGGAGGAGGACAGTACTTCTCTTACTATTATGGAGCCTTTGCTGGGCTATATTTGACGACAGTGGATATGTCGAATTGTACACAAGTAACTTCTATCGAGGATTATGCCTTTTGGGGTAATTCAAGCGTGCAATTGTTCAAGATCGGCACCTCGATTCCTCCCCGGATTGGTACCGGGGCATTGACGGATATTGGTAAAAAAAGTTTTTTTTGCATTTTAAAAGTCCCATCGTCGTCGGTGACGGCCTATAAGGCTGCCGATGGATGGAGCCAATTCGCTAATATCACAGGGCTGGATGAATAAACCGAGATTCTTCCTCAACCAGAAACAAGAACAAACAAAATCGTTAAACCATATCCAGCAATGTGTTGCAACGCATAGCTGGTAAAAAACAAAACGGTATGAAGAAACGAAGAAAAGCAGTAGGGCATAACAGAAGAAAAGACAAACCGGCACGAGAAAAATTAAGAAAAGTAGAGTATTTTGTATCAGAGAATTATAATCCAGATGCAGGTTTTATGGATGGAGGAAATGAAGATGATAAAACTGATGTAGGTCTATTTCACCGATATGCAGATTCTTATCGAATATGCAAAGATGCGTATTGTCCTCTTACAAAGGCAATTATCGAGATAGAAGCAACTGGAGAAATTAAACATATAGAAACTACCCAAATCAAACGCTTCATTAACGACTGATATAAATCCGTAAAAGCGACAACAATGATGAACAATCAATGGCTTGAATTAATCGAAGAGTACGATAAGCTCAGTAAGCACAGAACGATTTGCTTGTTCCAAACACTGCGCTCTCCTCTTAGCCGGGTACGCAAGCATGTACGAGAACAGTGGGAGCAAATCATAAAAAGCCATAAAAATCAATTATCCAAAACCAAAGACTTCAATGATCTATACGAAAAACTGGAAAACCTGAAAATTCCGGGAATAGGCCATGAATCTATCGTGGATACTGCAAACAGAATCGCGGATGATTACAACATCCCCATAGATGATTCTTGTTGGGCTTGTCATTGTCTGAGTGCACCTCGCAATACCGACTTAAATACGCTGATAATTGCGTTGGAACAGGCGGAATTAACACCAAAACAAAAAATAGACTTCATCCTCACTTTCAAAACCAGGATTCGACGGTTGCTAATTCACTGTTGTATTGCTTAGTTTCTATTTCACCCCGCTCCGTTTCCGAGGCAGAGCGGGGTCTCTTTTTTCTGTGACATATTTTCCCGAAGGTATTATAAATGACTTTTCCGGAGATTGCGTCACCTGCGCCTAAGACCAATGCTTTTATATAACGATTCTTTCCGACAGCGAGGACAGACTTTTACAAGGGGGCTTTAAATAGACCGTTTGAAAAAGTTTGTCCTTGCTGTTTTAATAAGCAACAAAGCAACGCAATATTCCAAATAAGGAGAGAATTGGGGAAAATTGTGTCGCACGTTTTTTGCCGTTTTAGTTTGTATCTGTAAAATTTTCAGATAATTCACTTCATTCATTAACCTTACAATTTGTTTAAACCAGCGTTTAAACCGAACGAAAAGAGAGAAACAAGTGGCGAATGAGCTGTGTGTAAATCGTTGTATAACAGCGTTTTTTACAACGAAACTACCATAGCTCAGTTGGTAGAGCAAAGGACTGAAAATCCTTGTGTCCCTGGTTCGATTCCCGGTGGCACCACCTTGTAAAAGCCTTGGATCCTCGATCGGAACCAAGGCTTTTTTCGTTCCGGTTCTCCGGTTCGGAACAGCCTCTTCCGGAAGACCGACGATTCCGCCTTCTCCTGAACAGTACGGCATCCATAATCAAACCTTTCGGCGGAATACGTTTTGTTTTTCATTATCTTTATCCGGTTCGATAAACTCTTTTGCAATGGACATCACGCTGAACATCGACGAAACCACTTGTATCCGCTGCGGACACTGCGCAGCCGTCTGCCCTTCGCAGATATTCACGCAGGCCGGCCCGCGCGAAGCGGTCGGGACACGGAATATCCAGACCTGTATCGCCTGCGGCCATTGCGTGGCTGCCTGTCCTACCGCTTCGGTCATCCATTCGGCGTTTCCGGAGACGACAGTGCATTCTGTCGACCGGAATGCCATGCCTGCGCCAGAACAGGTGATGCTACTCATCAAGGCGCGCCGGTCGAACCGGGCTTTCGCCCGCGAGCCGGTGCCCCGCGAAAAGCTGGAACAGATCGTAGAGGCGGCCCACCGGGCTCCGACGGCCAGCAATATGCAGCAGGTCTCGTTCACGGTGGTGACCGATCCGGAAAAGCTGCGACAGATCACTCTTATTACTCTCGACATTTTCGGCGGCGTGCTTCGCAAATTGGAAAATCCTTTGCTCAAACCGCTCTTGCGGCGGATGCTGCCGGGGGTTTACCATTATCTGCCTGTCTTCCGGCGCCTGATCGACGAACAGGCCAAAGGGAATGACCTGATTCTGCGCGGTGCGACAGCCGTACTTTTTATCCACACGCCCTCCGCTTCCCGCTTCGGGCACGCCGATGCCAATCTGGCTTATGAAAATGGTTCGCTGATGGCGGAAAGTCTGGGTATCAGTCAGTTCTATACGGGTTTCATCTGCTCGGCGATCGAGCAGGATCACCGGAACCGATTCAAGGAGTTGCTGGGTATCGAAGGGAAAATCCAGGCGGGGATGGCGCTGGGAATACCGGCATTCCGATTCCCGAACTATATCGACAAGAAACCGGCAGAAGCGACGTGGCTGTAAGTTTCCCGCTTGGACGCTGGTCTGCCTGAAAGAGAGAACTCAAGAATTTTTCGCAAGCTCTGTCGGCGAATGTCGGTTTGCCGACAGCTTTTGTCTTTGTGTTTTCTCTCTTTGGGCCGGGAGAGGCGATTGCCGTTTTATTGTAAGTTTTTATTTTCGGTTGTCAGATAAAGCTCAGTCAGCCGCGCCACAGCATAATCGCCCAGCCTTTCGGACGGAACGACCAGCCACTCTGCCGGCAAGGCCAGCGCCGACAGATCCGGAACCGCAATCCGGTGGAACACAGCGTGGATAATCCGATGCGAAAGCACATGCTTCGGCATCCGCACCGATCCGACTAAAGTATATATTGAGAGGAAAGAAGGCAGCGGCAGAGCACCGAACTCGGTTTCGGAACCCGTCTCGATCAGCGGGAACTCATACAACCCTTGCCAAATATCTCTCCCTTCCCGGCGGCAGATTACCGTTCGCCCACGTTCGTCCGTGATATGGAGATAGTGGAACCAGCGCGGAGTCTGTTTTGTTCGGCCTTGTTTGACCGGCCGCCCGCCGATGGTTCCGTATTTCCGGGCGAGGCAGTTCCCCGCCACCGGACACTCCCCGCACTTGGGCGACTTCGGCGTGCAGACCAGCGCCCCCAACTCCATGATCGCCTGATTGTAAAGCCCGGCGCCCCGATGACCCGGCACCAAGAGATAGTCGTCCAGCAGTCCTTTCGCTAACGAAGCGAATTCTCTTTTGCCGGCTGCCGTGTCAATCGGTGCAGCCAAGTCGAACAGACGGCTGAGTACGCGGTACACATTTCCATCCACCACAGCATACGGAACATCCGCCGAGAATGAAACGACGGCTGCCGCCGTATAGTCGCCGATCCCTTTCAAAGCCCGGACAGCGGCGTATTCCGTCGGGAATACGCCGCCGTGCAGAGCTGCAACCTGCTGCGCCGCCGAATGCAAGTTGCGGGCGCGGCTGTAGTAGCCTAACCCCTGCCACAACTTCAACACCTCGTCTTCCGGAGCGGAAGCGAGGTCGGCGACGGTGGGGAAGCGGGCCACGAAACGGTCGTAATAGTCCCGCCCCTGCGCCACGCGGGTTTGCTGGAGAATCACCTCCGAAAGCCAGATGCGGTACGGGTCGCGCGTTTCGCGCCACGGCAGGGGGCGGTGGCTGTCGAGGTACCATCGAATCAGTGCAGGGAAGTCCATCGGGTCATTCGTCCGTTTCGGTCAGCGGGGCGACCTTCAGACGAGCGAACCGGATCAGGTCGTCCGGCGCGATCTTGATCTGAAGCCCGCGGACGCCGGCGCTGATGTAGATATGCTCGAAACTGCGGCAAGTCTCGTGAATATAGGACGGAAAAGTGCGCTTCATGCCGATCGGCGAACAGCCGCCGCGGATATAGCCTGTGGTCTCGAACAGTTCGCGCAGGTGGATCATCGCCGCGCTCTTGTTTCCCGACACCTTAGCCGCGGCTTTGAGGTCGACCTCCCGGTCGCCGGGGACGATGCAGACGAAAATGCCGCTGCGGTCGCCCCGCAAAACCAAGGTCTTGAACACTTGCCGAATATCCTCGTGCAGCTGTTCGGCCACATGGCCGGCATCCAGATGTTCTTCGTCCGTCCGGTAGGGAATCAGTTCGTAGTCGATCCCGGCTTTGTCCAACAGTCGGGCGGCATTGGTCTTGGAAATTTTCATGCGTTTGGATTCGACAGGTTATAATCGGACAGTACGTTCAACAATACGGCGAGAGACCAGGCGAGCGCGTCCAGCGCTTCGGGTATGCGCCACCGGATGCGCGGCTCCCCTACCTGGTTGGATACCGAGCGGAGCTGCAAAAAAGGCGTTTTTTCGGCGGCACAAACCCCGAAGAATGCGGCTCCTTCCATCGACTCCAGCGCTTCGCCGCCCCGCAGCGGCAGGGGAGAACAGGCGCTGTTGACCGATCGGGCGGCGATCGGGCGGAAATGCTCCCGCAGCGGCTCCGCATAAGGGCATACGATGACCTCAGCTTCCGGCAGGGTGTCGAACGGTTCAAAAAGTCCCGTTTCGGGCCGCCAGGCCCCCAGGTCGGCCTGGTAGTCGCTCCTGACCAGCACCGTGTCGCCCACCGAGAGGTGTTTGTGGGGCAAAGCTCCTGCGATCCCGGCCTGGATAATGAGGCCGGGCCGTCGGTCGCGAATGATGCGCAGCGCGGCGCCGGCGGTAGCGCCGGCGCCTATGCCGCCGACGTGCCAGAACAAGTCGCGGCCGGCGCAGCGGTCGCCCAAAAGGTCGCGCAGGGGGTTCTGCTCCGATTCGGTGGCACTGAGTATGGCGATGGCGTTTTTCATTTTCGGGCTTGGTTTTTTCGGGTACTTGTCAGTGTCCCGCCGGCGACGCCGAGGCCTGTTTCCTGGCGGAAGTCCATGCCGGGGGTACGTCGTTCTCGTTGCAAAGTTCGGAAAAAAAGCGATGCTTTCCGAACTCGGCGGTGTTCTGCGGGCATCGGGGTGGTGCGGTGGGGGCCTCCGCAGCCGGATACCGGGGCGGCCCGCAATACTTCGGGCGGGGCGTGGCGGCCGAAGAGAATGACGCAGCCCGCACAGGAAACCAAGGTTTCCTGTGCGGGCTGCGTTCCGGGACGGCCCCTTGCATAATAGACGGCCCCTGTTATTTATGCGAGATCACAAGCATCTTGGAGTTTTTCCAGAAGGCATCTTTGTCGGTGATCACCAGCTCTTCGACCACCTCTTTCGCTCCTTTGACGAGCATGTAGCTGTTCTCCGGATGCGAAGTCACGATGCGCACTCTGGCCTTGCCCACCGGAATCCGTTCGACGGTACGGTCGTCGGCGCGGGTGAAGTCGGCCATCGATGCGTTGTCGCTCACCACGCGGGTGCGGCCGATAAAGCCTTTCTTGTCCACGATGTCCTTTTCGACCAGCTCTTTATCGGAGGCTACGATGTAATACACCGTGTGCAGCGCCGCGTCCTGGCTCGCCACGGTGCCTTGCAGCTCGGCTTTGTCGTTTTCCAGGTCGGTCACCGTATGTCCCAGCGCTTCCACTTCGACTTTCAGCGCTTTGACCTGGTCGGTGAGGGCCGCCAACTGGACGTTTTTCTGATCCAGCTGCTCCTGCAGCTGGGCGATCAGGGTCTGAAATCCTTCGATCCGGACGTTGGCCTCTTTGAGCTTGTTGGCGGACACCTGAAGCCGGGCGATCGTCGCGCGGTTTTTGTCTAACAGGTCGCTGATGGCAGTGATATTTTCCGCAATCTGCTCCCGCACCGGTTTGGTCAGTTCTCCGCCGGCGGATGTCTGCCGGACGACTACTTTTTCGCGTTCGGCGATCCGGTTGATATTGGCCGCTATCTCGCCGATGCTGTTGAATGCGTCGTTGATGATCGAATCCTTGGCTGCGATCACCCGGGTGAGCGAGTCGTTGGCTAAGGCCGTCGGATCCGGTTTGTCGGCTTTCGGGCCGCAGGAGGCCAGCGCCGCTGCACCGAAGGCAAGAATCAGAATTTTCTTCATAATTCCAAGTGTGTTAGATACTTCGCAAAAATATGTAAAAAGGGGTTCGGTTGTATGGCGGCCTGTAAAAAAATAGCGGGCGGGCGTTATTCGACATCCACCAGGTCGCGGAGCTTCACTTCCAGCGCCCGGCTGATTGTCAGCAGCGTCCCTATGGTCACGTTGCTGCGGCCGTATTCGATCCGGCTCATGTTCGACTTCTCGAAATTGCACCGCGCCGCGAGATCCTGCTGGCTGATCCCCCGCTCTGTCCTGAGCTGCACGATCCGTCGACCGATCCGGTACAAAATGTCGTTCATCACTATGTTATCATATTTGATAACAAAGTTTTTTCTTTATCTTTGCAAAGAGGTTATCATATACGATAACTATAAAACTTAACTGCAATAAAGTGTCATATATTTCTGTCCGCACTGACCGATTATCGGCCTTTATGGAATAATTATCGGTCTTTACGAAACATGTGTCCGCATTGCTTACCCTGTTTTATTTCCGGCTATGAAACCACTCCGCATTCCTCTTCTGCTGGCGGTCGGCTCTGCCGCTTTATCCGTCCTGCCGGGGCTGTCGGCCGGGCAGGTGTCGCGTATTTATCCATACGTGCAAAGGATGGACACGGCGACCGGAACCTGGCGGTCGATCCCTGCCAAAGCCCGGTTGACGGTGGATGCACGGAAGCTGTCCCTGACGATCTGGAACGAGTGGGGCGAGGAGGCGGTCAATCCGTTGCTCAGGGTCGTGTCCGAAGATATTCCGCAAAAAGACACTCTAACGGGGAAATGGCGCCGGAAAGCCACTCTCTTTCGGACAAAAGATACTGGGAAAGAGTGTACGATAGAGTCTTGCACGATAATTGCAATTACAAAACACTCCGATTTCACGATCGTAGGTTCCGGCTATTCAGCCCGGTACCGGATCGGCCGGAAAGCATTTGAAAAGCCATGAATACAGAAGAGATATTGCTTACTTGCCTGCTTGTGTCGATTGTCGTTTGCATGCTGCTGCGACCGTTCGTGACGGGGCAGTCCGTGCGGCGTTTTTTCCGCCGCAAGGCGGATCGGGCGTGGGTTCCGGAAAATTGGTCGGTCGGTATCGCGGTGTCGGAGCGGAAGTATCTCTCGGCACACCGCTTCAGGCGGAAAAATAAGGGCGAGGCTTTTTTAAACCGGTAGAACGCTTTTTACCGACCGTGCGAAAGAGGTGAAAGGGGTTACAAAAACAGTTCCGGCTCGCGTCGGGCGCTGAAGTGGGTGAACAGTTTCTCGGTATAGGGGGTGTCGAACCTCCGGGCGTCTGCCGGGCAGAATTTCACGCAAGCGCAGCATTTGATACATCCCGTTAGGTCGCTGACTGCTGTTCCGGCTTCCGTGAGCGAAATGACTTCCGTCGGGCAGATTTCGGCACATGTTCCGCATCCGGTGCATAAGGCCGGATCGGTTTCCGGTGTGGCGGGTGTCGAAGGGCCTTTCGTTTTGTAGGGGATATGACCTTTGACTGTCAATGGCTGCGGGGTCCCTTTTTCATATTTCTCCCGCGAGGCGGCTCCGAGGTGTCGGGCCTGCGCCTGGTCTGCTTCATCGGGACGCCCTGCTGCGATGGGCCTCCCTTCTTTCGGACGGCTGTAGGAATGTTCGCCGATGAAGGCTCCTGCCGACAGGGGCACGAATCCTTGCCGCACGGCTATATCCTGCAGTTCGAGCAGTGCGTCTTCATAATCGCGGTTTCCGTAGACCACGGTCAATATCGCTGGCGTAACGCCCGGTTCCGCCGCTCTGACTTGCCTGAACCGTTCCACTGCGGTTTCGGCTACCCGGCCGCCGTAAACCGGTGCGGCGAAGATTGCGATGTCTCCAGCTTCGATCGTTTTCCTGCTGCCGCTTGGCAAGGTCAGGTCGATGTTTCGCAGGGTATCGGCCCCTGAGGCGAAGCCGGCGGCCACTGCCTCTGCAATGGTCCGGCCGGTATGGGTCGGCGAAAAGAAGATGAGGCTGATTTCCATAGTCGGCAATTTCTATTGTTATAAGTAGGTTTTCTTATACGTGCTTGGGAGGGAACTGTTCTCTTTAACTTCGCTACGCTTGTTTTCCTCGCGCTATCTCGGCATAGTCCGCAAGCGGCCTCTGCTCTCGAAACGCTGCTCGGTTGTGAACAAAAGGAACTGGAAAACCGACGCAGCAGGCGAGAGCCATCGAGCTTGCTCGAATGGCCGAGACGCCAAGAGGAAGGCGAAGCTAAAATTTTTGAGATGTTTACGCATCTCTTGAGCCTGCCGGGTACCCTTGTCTTTGATTCTCTTGGGGTGTGAGCAATAGCGGGCTATTGAGTACCATACCTTATGCCCACTATTGCCACACCCCAAAGCAAACGCAATGCAAGAGGACTGCGGAGCCTAAGGAGTAGCGCAGCTATCTGAAAGTTTCTTTGGTTCTTTCTTTTCAAAGAAAGAACAGTCACTCACAGCACAATGCAAAATAAACCTACGATAAAGTTGTACGTGTTCGGCTCATCGCAGCCCCCGTGGCGGCGGCCCGGAGATACCCGACGAAAGTTCGCCGGGGAATACGGAGCTGGTCATTCCGCTTTCGGAATGTCGATCAGGCAGGCTTGCGGCCACCAGACCCGCAGATAATCCGCGATATAATTCCGCGTGTCGGCCGCGATGAGAGGATCGCCCGCCGGATAGAGCTTCCACAGCACCGCAGCAATCTCTATCCCCCGCTTCCGGCACGCTTCAAAACCGAGCAAAGTATGGTTCAGGCTTCCCAGCCGGGCCGACGTGACGAACAGCAGAGGCAGCCGATGCTCCGCCACATAGTCGGCAGTCAGGTATTCGTGCGGTTCGCGGGCCGGATCGAACGGACGCAGAGGCACCAGCAGCCCCCCCGCCCCCTCGATCAGCACGACGTCGTATCGCTCCAGCAGTTTGTCGGTAGAGGCCGTGATCACAGCCGTGTCCACCGCCGTTCCTTCCAAAGCCGCAGAGAGGTGGGGCGAGGCAGGAAACCGGTAAATGATCGGACAAGTCGTCCGGTCGAGATCTTCCGGCTGCATGGGGATCCCCATCAGCCGGCGGTGCAGCTCGATGTCTTCCGAAGTGCCGGTGTTGCCGGTCTGGACGAATTTCTGGGTGATTGTGCGCACCCCCTGGGCTTGCAACATACGGGCGAGCACGCCGGTGGCGTAACTCTTGCCGGCGTCGGTGTCGATGCCGCTCACGAAATAGGCGCCGCGGGATAAAAGTGTCATGATTCTCAATGCTTTTCTGCGATCAGGAGGATCGGATGAAAAGTCAAAGTTACGGATTCTCCGCTTTTTTCTTCCTCTTTTTTCGGGCCGGAGGCAGACGCTGCACCGACAGAATACGCGGAACGGTAGTCCGCTTCAAATTGTTTCAGGCGGCTGTGCGTCCATCTTTCCGCAGCCACGGCATTGACCCCGGTGAGACGCAAATGGCGCAATACGTCCGTCGGTGCAGGGTAGTGCTGCTCTTCGATCCACTCCTCCTCGGAGAGGATGCGCAGGCCGTTTGTCGAAAAAATGCGGACGAGTTCGCCGAGCGGATAATATTCGAGCCCCTGCCCGGTAGTGGCAGTGATCTCGCGGAAGTTTTCCGGGCCGAAAGTGCCGAGGGCCAGTATGCCGCCGGGTGCGAGCCCTGCGGCGGCACGCGCGATGAAGCCCGGCAGGTCGTCGAACCACTGCACGGTGGAGGCGCTGGCGATCAAGTCGTAAACCGCCGTACCGAAGCGGAAAAGCTCGCCGTCGCCCGCCGTAAACCGTAAAGGAACGCCGCAAGGCGTGGTCGGGGGAAGAAAGTCCCGGCTTTTGGGCACCAGATCGTTCAGCGTCCATTCCGTCCGGGGAAAGAGCCGTATCAGATGCCGGGTCAGGAATCCGGTTCCGGTGCCGATCTCGACGCCTTTTTTCCCGCCCTCTTTCAGGTCGGAAGTACCGGTGCTCTCCAGCAAAGTCGCGAGCCGCCCGGCGATGGCGCGCTGTACGGTAGCCAGCGTGTCGTAGGTTCCCAAATGACGCTCGAATCTCTGCTTCAGCAGCACTTTATCGTGTTTCATAAATCAGTCGGATCAGTCTTTCTGGGTCGTACAGCGGATAATGGGGCATATCCGGGTCGAAAGCGATCGGCACGCCGGCTTCGCGCCAGTAGGCCGACAGGTTTTCCGGCGGAAAGATAGCATCCTGTCCGCCGATGAGTGCGCCGGTCCAGAAAGCCGGAACCAGTTCCGGCTTTTCGGGCAGGCCGTCGAGAGCCTGCCGCCGGAGTTGCCGAAGTTCGTCGCAGATCTCCTCCAAAGCCCGGGTGGAGCGGTGTTTGTAATATGCTTTCAGGATTGCCGGGGTGCCGCACATGCGTTCGAGGAATTTCGCCGTTCCGGCAGTGCCGATGCTCCGCTCCGTGACGGCGAAGGCCCGCCGGGGTATGCCATAGGTGTCGCTAATCGGAATGGGAGAGCCGTTCACGGCGGTGGCGGTGTCCCAATCGTTTGCCCGGTCGAAAAGCCCGCCGCCGAATATCCGCGTGGCGGCCCAAACGCCGAAAGACCAGGCTATCAGGTGTTTGTGACGGTATGGCGTGATCTGTGAATAGAGGCCGGCGGTTTCCGTCGGGCTGGGGAGTGAGCGGTAGTCGTACAGGCACAGCAGGTCGCACTCCGCCGGCCGAGCGAGATGCCGCACCAGTTCGTCCGATCCGGCCCAGCCGGCGGCGAAGACGATCACGCGTCTCTGCGGAATGTCGGCCTCGGCGGAGCGGGTTATCCAAACTGCTTGCATAGGGTGGCGAATTGTTCGATTTTATACGGGTTATGACTTGCGCACAGCGATACTCTGATCCGGGCTTCTCCTTGCGGAACGGTGGGGTGCCGGATGGCCGTCGTCCAGAACCCTTCGTCGCGCAGGACAGCGGCCATGCGCAATGCGTTTTCGTTGGTTCCGGCCCTAATGGGTATGATTTGCGAAAGGTAAGGATTTTCCGGTTGCAAAGTGTGGTTGATCACGGAAATCAGCTCTTGCAGCCGCTGGCGTTTGGGCTGGAATTCGGGCAGCCTGCCGAGCAGGAACCGGGTCCACTCTAAGGTCATGTCGGGCAGGGCGGTGGAGAAGATCAGCGGCCGCATCCGGTTGATTAACAGTTCTTTGGTTTGTTGCGAGCAGGCCACGGCCGCTCCTGCCGAAGCCAATGCCTTGCCGAAAGTCACCACCTGGTATTCCGCCCGTAAAGGCAGCTCGGGATGGGCCGCATTGTAAGCGGCCAGCAAACCTGTGCCCGGGGCGGATTCAGGCCCGTATATGCCGAAGGCGTGGGCTTCGTCTAAGTAGAGCAGGAAACCGTATTGATGTTGCAGTTCCGCTAAGGTGTCCAGCGGTGCGAAGTCGCCGTCCATGCTGAAAAGGCTCTCGGTCACGACAATCGTCCGTCCGCAGCTTTTCCCCTGCGTGCGGCCGAGCATCGTGGCGAGCTGTTCCATGTCGTTGTGCCGGAACCGCTGCCACTCCACTCCCTCGCCGCAAAGTCTCAATCCGTCGATCAGGCTGGCGTGCACCAGTTTGTCGGCCAGGATCAAATCGCCTTTTTGGGTCACGGCAGGCAGTATGCCGCTGTTCACGGCGAATCCCGAGCCGAGTGCGAGTGCGGTTTCTGTGCCCAGCAGTCCGGCGAGGGTGTTTTCCAATGCGGCATAGGCAGGGCTGTTGCCGGTCATCAGCCGGGACGAGGGGTTTCCCATCAGGAAACGTTCCGTGTCGACCGAGCGCAGAAACCGCTTCTGCAAAGCGGTTTCTGCGAGGCCGAGGTAGTCGTTGGACGAGAGGTTGTAGTATTCCGTTTCGCCGCCCTGTCCGTCCGGGGCGTAAATATAGGCGCCGTGGGTGCGCAGGGTGTTGAGGCTGCGCAGGTTGCCCCGGGCGGCCAGATCTCCGAGAATCTCTTCTTCGCGGGTTATGGGCATAGTTTCGGTTATGGGTTTCAGTCTGTGGGCAGGTCGGCGCCGGGCACGAGTGCTGCCGCCCGCGCTGCGTCGACTTCGGCGACGAGCAGGCTGACTTGTCCCTGGATGAATGGCAGCACTGTGTCGCCGATGGCTCCGTCTACGCTGCATTCGATGCCGTTGTCGCGGAGCAGGTCGGCGTCGAGATAGGCTTCGTTGGGCGTGGTGTAGCGTTTGATGGTCACTACGCGGCTTTGATCCATGGTGTTGTCGGTTGTCATGGTCGGATTCCTCCTTCTTTAGTGATGTGCGGGGTGATGTCCGTCATGTTGCGGGTCAGACACCATTCGATGTCGGCTGCCCAGCGGCCTTTGATGTTGCGATAGTGTTCGCAGTGGCCGAGGGCCTGCATCAGGTCGGTCTCGTACCGCTGGTACACGTCGGCGCACCACCACGCGAAATCGGTAAGTGTATATTCGTAGTGGTTCGCCAAATATCGTGCCATCATTCCGGCGCAGAGGGCGTCTTCGATCGTGAACCGGTCGTGCCGGCCGGAGCAGATGAGTGCCGTGTCTTTGCCTTGTTCGCCCAATCGCTGTGCTACGGCGTCGGCGTTGAGCAAGGCGGCTATGTAGATTTCGTCGGCGGCGCCTTGGGCGCAGTTCACGGCGCGGGTGCCGTTGGTGGTGCTCATGATGATGGTGGCGTCGCGCACGATGTCGGGGGTATACCGCAAAGGGGAGTTGTCGAGGTCGAAGCCTTCGATGATGACGGTGTTGCGTTCGCCGCCGAGCAGCACGGGGCCGGGATCATCGGCCTGGCGGTGTGCCTGGGCGATCAGGTCGCGCAGCCGAAAGCTTTCTTCGATGCCGGTCACGGGGATGATCTCGCGTGCGCCGTTTCGCATGGCGGTGATCATCACGGATGTGGCGCGGAAAACGTCGATCACGGCGACGTTCCGACCGGCTACGCGCTGGTCGTTGACTTCGGCGGCGGTGCCTATAATGTCGATTTGCATATTTTATTCGGTAGGTTGGCTGTGTTTTTCGTATTTCCGCCGTGCGGCGCCGTGCTGCTGCGGAAACTGAATTTATTTAATTGTAGGTTTATATTGCACGGTGCCGGATGGAACCGTACCTTTTCTGAAGAAAAGGTACCCAAAAGACTTTCCGATAGCTGCGCTACTCCTTACGCTCCGCAGTCCTCTTGCATTGCACTTTCTTTGGGGCGTGGCAATAGCGGGCATAAAGCACGGTACTCAATAGCCCGCTATTGCTCACACCCCAAGAGAATCAAAGACAAGGGTATCCGGCAGGCTCAAGAGATGCGTAAGCATCTCAGAAAGTTTGACTTCGCCTTCCTCCTGGCGCCTCGGCCATTCGAGCAAGCTTGATGGCGCTCGCCTGCTGCGTCGGTTTTCTGGTTCTCTTTGTTCACAAAGAGAACAGTTCACTCCCAAGCATGTGCAAGAAAACCTACAAATAAAATAGTCCGCATATTGTCAGTCCATCGGCAAAGCCCGTTCTGCAAAAGCTACACCTCCGTAAACACACCGCCGTTCACCCCGAACAACTTGTAATTCTCCGTCATTTTCGCCAAAATCCCCTCAATCCGCACCTTATTGCTGTCCGTAATGAAAATCTGTCCGAACCGATCCGACGACACCATTCCGATCAGCTGCTCCACCCGCGCCATATCCAGCTTGTCGAACACATCATCCAGCAACAAGATCGGCCTTACCCCCCTCAGCTCCCGGATAATGTCGAACTGCGCCAGCTTCAGCGCCAGCAGCATCGACTTCTGCTGCCCCTGCGAACCATATTTGCGGATCGGAAAGCCCAGTATTTCCAACTTCATATCATCCCGGTGGATTCCGCAGTTCGTGAACCCGCAAAGACGATCCCGCTCCCGCGACGCCTCCAGCAGACTCGCAAAATCCCCCTCCGAAAGTTCCGAGCGATACGACACCTCCACCTCTTCCCGGTCAGACGACAAGATCGCATAATACTCCGCCACCCTCGGCGCCAGCCGGGCAATCATCTCCGCCCGCTTGGCATACACCAGCGTCCCCACCTCCGCCAGTTGCATGTCCAGCACCTCCAGAATCTCCCCGAATCCCGACAGCGCCCCCGTCTTCAGGAGCCGGTTGCGCTCCTGAAGCAAACGATTGTACTTCACCATCGCCGTGAGGTACTCTCGATCGATCTGCGAAAGGAACGAATTGAGAAACCGCCGCCGCTCGTCGCCCGACTCGTGGATCAGCGCCGTGTCCGCCGGCGACACCATCACGATAGGGAGCAGCCCGATATGTTCCGTCACCCGGTCATACTCCTTGCCGTTCCGTTTGATGACCTTGCCCGCCCCCCGCTTGAAACTGCACACCACCCCTTCCCGCCGCTCCCCGCCGCCCAGCGAATAATGTCCGTCCAGCATGAAAAAATCCTCCCCGTGCCGTATCGACTGCCCGTCCGTCAGCCCCACCGAGCTTTTGCTCATCGACAGGTACCACACCGCATCCACCAAGTTCGTCTTCCCGGTGCCGTTATCCCCGACCAGGCAGTTCACATTGGCCGAGAACTCCAGTTCCGCCTCCGCTATATTTTTGAAATTCAGTATCGAAATCCGTTCCAGGAACATCCTTATCCCCCACAAAAGTTTGACAGACAAAGATACTTAATTTCACGCGTTCCCGCGTGCTTTTTCCCGCCGCTCCCGCCGACAAGGGGAAACCGCCGGCGGCGGTGCCGGGCGCACGGGAACGGAAACCGGTCGGCCGCCGCAGCGAGCCGATAAAAAATGTAACTTTGCAGCCTCGAACCACAACGGCAACAAAAAACATGGATTACACTTTGTCCCACATAGCCGCCACCTCCGGCGGCACCCTCCACGGCAGCGACCGGCACGTCACCGCCGTCGCCACCGACAGCCGCAACCACATTGCCCGGCCCGCCGACACCCTTTTCGTCGCCCTGACCGGGCCCAACCACGACGGACATCACTATATCGCCGACCTCTATCGCCGCGGCGTGCGCAGTTTTCTGGCCGGATACGTGCCCGACACCGCCGCCTCAGCCATGCCCGAAGCCTCGTTCGTCACTGTGCCCGACACGCTTCAGGCTTTGCAGGCCCTGGCCGCCTACCACCGCCAGCAGTACAACGGCACCGTGGCAGCCGTTACCGGCAGCAACGGCAAGACGGTGGTCAAAGAGTGGATCGCACAGCTCTGGCCCGAGGGTGCCGGACGGCTGCTGCGCAGCCCGCGCAGTTACAACTCGCAGATAGGCGTAGCCCTTTCGCTGCTGATGATCCGGGGCGACGAACAGCTCGTGGTGATCGAGGCCGGAATCTCGCAGCCCGGCGAAATGGAGCGGCTCGAAGCCATGATCCGTCCCCAGATCGGCATCCTCACCAATATCGGGGCCGCCCACAGCGAAAATTTCAACTCCGACGAACAGAAACTCGACGAAAAGCTCAAGCTGTTCCGGGGGGCCGAAGCTGTGATCTATCATGCCGACAGCCCGCTGATCGCCCGGCATATCGGCAAACGGTACGGCAAATGTCCCGAACGTCTTCACGGCTGGAGAGCCGACGAAATGACCGGCCTGGCCGAGCTTTTCGGGGATTACGCTTCGCGCGAAAACGCCGCCCATGTCGCAGCGCTCTATCGACTGCTCGGCATCGCGCCGAAACCCTTTTCGGAATTGCAGCCTGTCGCCATGCGGCTCGAGTTGCGCGAAGGGATACTCGGGAGCACCCTGATCAACGACTCGTACAACAGCGACCTCACTTCGCTCGGGATCGCTCTCGACTGCCTCGACCATAACGCCGGGGAGCGTTCCAAAGCGCTGATCCTCTCCGACATCATGCAGGCCGGGCTGAAACCGGACGAGCTCTACCGGCAGGTGGCTGCCTTGGTGCGGGAGCATGGAGTCGCCGACTTGATCGGAATCGGGCCCGAGGTCACTTCGGCAGCGCATCGCTTCGCCGCTGTTCTGGGGCCCGAGCATGCCCATTTCTATGCCTCCACCGACGACTTTCTGCGTCACGCCGACAAAGAACGTTTCGCCGGGCGGTATATTCTGATCAAGGGGAGCCGGGCTTTCGGTTTCGAGCGCATCTCCCGGTTTTTGGAGAAACGCACCCATACCACCACGCTGGAGGTCAACCTCACCGCGCTGGCCGACAATCTGAACCACTTCCGCGCCATGCTCCGGCCGGAGACGCGGGTAATGGTGATGGTCAAGGCCTACTCCTACGGAACCGGGGCGGACGAGATCGCGGCTATGCTTCAACACGAGGGGGTCGATTATCTGGCTGTCGCTTTCGCCGACGAAGGGGTGGCGCTGCGCGAAGCCGGAATACACCTGCCGATCGTGGTGCTGAACTCCGATCCAGGCAGCTTCGCGGTCATGGCCGATTACGACCTCGAACCGGAAATCTATTCGTTCGCGTCGCTGAAAAATTACGCCTGCGAGATGGGCAGCCGGGGTATCGCCGGAGCACCTATACACCTGAAGATGGACACGGGCATGCACCGTCTGGGGTTCATGCCGGACGACATTCCGGCTCTTTGCGATGCTTTGAAGCGGGAGAATGCGGTTCGCGTACGGTCGATCTTTTCGCACTTGGCGGCTTCGGAAGACCCGGCGGAGGATGAATTTACGCGGGGACAGATTGCCGCTTTTACGGCCATGAGCGGTCGGATCGTCGAGGCGCTAGGCGACACTTCTATTTTGCGCCATATCTGCAACAGTGCGGGGATCGTTCGTTTTCCGGAGGCTCATTTCGACATGGTGCGCCTGGGGGTGGGGCTGTACGGCATCGAGGATCCGAAATTGCAAGTGGCGGCGACGCTCAAAACGCAGATCGTGCAGATCAAACATCTGCATGCGGGCGATACGGTGGGGTATAACCGGCGCGGGGTCGTCGGCGGCCCGATGCGTATGGCGACTATCCCGATCGGCTATGCGGATGGCATGGACCGGGGCTTAGGAAATGGGGCGGGGCAGGTTTGTGTCCGGGGGGTGTTGTGTCCGACGATCGGAAATATCTGCATGGACACTTGCATGATCGACGTAACGGCTGTACCGGAGGCGGCTGAGGGGGACGAGGTGGTGATTTTCGGCGAAAAGCCTACTGTGCGGGATGTGGCTCGGGTTTTGGGCACGATCTCGTATGAGGTGCTGACTTCCGTATCGGCGCGGATCAAACGAATTTACGTAAGGGAGTAGCGGTTTCTGAAGGCTGCGGGCCGTTGAAAAATCGTAAGTTTATTATCGGGTTTCCGCAGCAACGGCAGCCTCCGGTCGTCAAACACATCAATTGCAAATCATCCGCAGTCTGTACACCCCCGTTGAAAAAAATGTTATATTTTCGCGAAAACTACCGGGAAAAATCCGAAAAGCGGCTGCAGACCAGACTGTCGCTGCATAAATGACGAATCGGGAAACATTCCATGTCGAGAATCTCGTACAGTGTCAAAAACGTGAAAATATCGCTGGCATTTTACATGCTGGTGCTGCTGCTGAATTTTTTTTCGCGGCGGATCTTCCTCGCCACGCTGGGCAACGAACTGGTCGGCCTTTCCGAGACCGTGATGAGCTATATCGGCTTTCTGAACCTGGCCGAAATGGGAATCTCCGTCGCGATCGCCAACGTACTCTACACACCGCTCTACCGGGGCGACAGAGAACAAATCACCGAACTCGTATCGCTCCTCGGGTGGCTGTTCCGGATAGTCGGCATCGTGATAGGCGCGGCGGGACTGGTCTTTGCGGCATTCATCCCGTGGATATTCGCCAAAGACATAGCAGGAGGCTTGCATGTCGGACTGATCTACGCAGCCTATTTCACCTTCCTCACGACCACACTTCTGAGTTACTTAGTCAACTACAAACAGAACCTGCTGGTGGCCGACCAGCGGGGGTATGCGGTGACACGCGTGTTCAACCTGTGCCTGATCGGGAAAGTGCTGCTCCAGATGGCACTGCTGAAATGGACCGGAGCCGGCTACTTGACCTGGTTAGGTATAGAGATCGTGTTCGGAGCGGTTTTCGCCGTGTGGTTGGAAACCGTAGTGCGGCGCGTCTATCCGTGGCTGCGCACCTCGGTGCGGGCGGGGAGGAGCGTGGTGCGCAAATATCGGGAAGTGTTCGCCGGGATGAAACGTATCTTTGCCCACCGCATCGCCGGATTCATATTGGTGCAGTCCGACAAACTCGTGATTTCACAAGTGCTGTCGCTCATGATGGTGGCATTCTACACGAACTATTCGATCATCATCAACCGGATAACGACCTTTATCACCGGGACTTTGCAAAACAGCTATGCCGGGGTGGGCAATTTAGTGGCGGAAGGGAACAGAGACAAGATACGGCTGGTGTTCTGGCAGTTCAACGCCATGTACTTCTGGATAGGCGGGACGCTGGCATTCGCATTCTACGTGCTGGTCAATCCGTTCATCGCACTGTGGCTCACGCCGGATCGCTACGTGTTGTTCTCGCAGCCGGTCGTGCTGATGTTGGTCGCCACGCTCTTTATCGGCTTTGTACGCCAGACGGTGCAGTATTTTCTGAACGCTTACGGACTGTATCACGACGTGTGGGCGGCGTGGACGGAGGCGGGACTGAACGTGGCGATCTCGGTGTGGGCCTGCCTGCATTACGGGGTGGCGGGAGTCGTGGCAGGGACACTGCTGAGCACGGGGCTTTTCGTGCTGCTGTGGAAACCGTATTTCCTCTACCGGCGGGGATTTCGGGAGCCGTCGGGGGAGTATTGGGCGACGGTGGGAAAATACATTACTATTATCGGGGGGAGTTGGCTGCTGTCGGGCTGGATCGTGGGGTTAGGATGGCTGCCGCCGATGACCTCGTGGAGCGGGTGGGTGGTCAATGCGTTGGCGGCGCCGCTGGTTTACGGGGCGATTTGCGGAGGAGCGATGTACCTCTGTTCGCAAGGAATGCGCTGTTTCGCAAAATTAGCGGCTGACCTGCTGCGAGGGGCTGTGGCCAAATGGCGGCGGAGAAGATGATCCGGTGCTTCGCACGCTTAAGAGGTTGATTCACAGGTTGTTTTCGGGCAAAGAAAAGTTTCTCCGCGCCGTACCGCAAACCATGCCTAAGTTATTGTCTGCCCCGCGCAGCCGATACAGAAAAAACGATAGCAGGCAATATCCTTTAATGTATTGTCGCCGTCAGACCAGAACAAGCCCGGAGCGAAATCTCGTCTTTTAGTTGACGACAGCCCGCCCGGTATTTTCGCCGTTGTCTTCCATCTCCATTTCGCGCTGCAGGGCGACCATCTTGATCGCCGTCGCTGCCGCTTCGTCGCCTTTGTTGCCGAGCTTTCCGCCTGCCCGGTCGAGAGCCTGCTGCCGGTCGTCGGTGGTCAGCACCCCAAAAGCAATCGGCATGTTCCAGCTGAGCTGCATCTGCTGCACGCCCATCGTCACTCCCTGGCAGATGAAGTCGAAATGCCGGGTGTCGCCTTGGATCACGCAGCCGAGTACGATCACGGCGTCGACATTGGTGTATTCTGCAAAATATTGGGCGCCCATAGCCAGTTCGAAAGTTCCGGGCACCCATTTGACGCTGATCTTCTCTTCGGGGCAGCCGGCGGCGCGCAGAGTGGCGACGGCGCCTTCGAGCAGAGCACTGGTGATCGCGTAGTTCCATTCCGCCACCACGATGCCGAAGGACATCTCGGAAGCCGACGGCACGGGCCGGTCGAAAACGGAGAGGTTTTTCAGATTTGAGGCCATTATCTTAGGTACTGTTTGTTGCTTAACACTATAAAAGAAGTGCGATCCCGGCCTATTCCTTCAAATGAAGCGAAATGGGGGATCGCACATAGGTTTCGGCAAATCGGTCAAACTTGCTCAAAGTTGTTGCTGCACTCTGGCGATGAATTTCTCGATGTCGCGCGCCTGCATGCTGCGCGGATAGTTGTTGCGGATATTCAGATATTGGTCCAGCGCCTTTTGCAGGTTGCCTAATTTTTCGTTGACCATCCCCGCTTTCTTAAGGTATACCGGTGTGGTGCCGACATTATCGCTGTAAGCGGCCGCCTGTTCATAATATTTAACCCCTTCTTCCAGTTGTCCGAGTTCGATGTAAGCGTCTCCTGTCAAGCCCAAGTTCTGTGCGGCGATCAAGGTGCCTGCGGCATTGTGTCCCACGGCCTTGTAAGACTTGAAAGCGTCGATAGCCTCCTGATACTTGCCCATATAGAGGTAGCACAAACCTGCATAGTGTCTGGCGATATTCCCCTGCGGGGTATTGCCGTACCGGTCTGCAATGGCTAAGAATCCGTCGAACGATGCGTTGCCGTTCAATGCCAAAGCGAAAGAGTCGCGTTCAAACTGGTTCTGGGCTTCAAACATGGCGGCTGATGCCTTTTCCGCGCGCGGGGCGAGGTAGAGGTACTTGTAGGAGAAGTAGCCGCCTACTAAGACGATGATTATCCCGAGTATGACGAGCATCGCTTTCCCGTTGCGTTCGATAAAGAGTTCGAATCGGCCGAGTCCCTGTTCGATAACCTGTTCGGGGTCTTGGGCGCGACGGTTCTTATTGGTTTCTGCCATGACTGTTATTCGGTTTTTGAAATCTGGGGACAAAAGTACGGGTTTTTTCCGAGAGTTGGAAATGGGCGGCGGTTTTTTTAGCCGTGCCGGTTCGCAGCGCCGCGTGCCCGGCGGGTACCGCCGGGCACGCCGACCGGGAGTTTGCTCAGCCTTAGAGGGTGGGCGCGAAGTCGAACACGCAGAACTTTTTATTGTAGGTTTTATTGTACGTGTTCCAGGAGGGTACTGTTCTCTTTGTGAACAACCGACGCTGCCAGCGAATCCAGAGGCCGCTTGCGGACTATGGTGAGCGGCGAGGAGGAAAACAAGCGGAGCGCAGTTAGCGAGAACCAGAAAAACTTTTTGAGATGCTAACGCATCTCTTGAGCCTGCCGGGTACCCCCGGTTCTCGAATGTTTTGTTTTTGTCGGGCTTTCTCAATGGGCGCGCTAATGATTGCATTACCTTTATGCGCGCCGCATTGGAAAGTCCTGACAAAAAAACAGGGTTCAAAGAAAGAGGACTGCGGAGCGTAAGGATTAGGGTAATTACAGCCCGGAAAGCCCCTATGGGGCCTTTCTTTTCAAAGAAAGAACAGTCACTCACGGCACAGTGCTAAATAAACCGTACTGTTTTTTTGATACTATTTGCGACCGCAGGTCGCGCGGGCCAGACGCCTCCCCCTCGGGAGGTCCGGTGCCGCTCGGCACCCGAGCCGGGCTGGAACTACCCAATTCCGCAGGCTGCGACCCGAAGATGGGTTTTGCCTGCACGCTGGCGGAAATCCTGTTCAAAAGCGCATGCTGCTTTTGAACGATTTCCTTCTCCAGCAATCGCGCGCGGGGTGTCGCTGGGCATTCCAGCTGGGGGTGCTACACCTTAACCGGAGGGTACTGCCCTGCGCGGGCGGCGTCCGGGTGACCCCGGCGGGACGGGCGAAACTGCGTTTCGCTTGGGCAGTCTTTAATCCAACTTATTTTCCCCGCGCGTCGGGAAAATCGTTCGCTTTCAACTCACGTTGAAACCGTCGATTTCCCTTTTTCCGGCATGGCGCGCGGGTGCGATAGGTACTCCAACCGGGCAGTAACCACCTTAATAAAGCAATGCAAACTCCAACAAAAGCCCCAACGGGGCCCCGCGGTGGACAAAAGGTTGTAACCGCCTTAATAAAACAGCGCAAACTCCAATAAAGCCCCGACGGGACCCCGCCCGGGCAAAGGACTGCCTTCAACAAACCGGGCAAACCATGGCAGAAGCCCCCCGTCCGCGGTATCCCCTTCGCAGAGCTTTCGAGCAACCTGCAAAAATAATATCCAGCGAGTGCGATTCCCTGCCCCGGAATAACACAACCGCAATCCACCTTTCCCCAAGAGCCAGCGGCACGCGCCATTCCATTGCCCCCCGCCCCGATCACTCGTCCGTTTGCATCACATACAATTTGACATCGTCCAGCGTAATCTCCCGCCCGCTCAGAATCAACAGACGCTCCACCGCATTATGCAACTCCCGGATATTCCCCGTCCACGGCATGCCACACAACGCCTCCACCGCCTCCGGCGTAATCGTACTCAGCGGTTTGCCCTTATCGGCACAAATGCTTTTGATAAAATGGTTCACCAGCAGCGGAATATCCTCGCGCCGATCCGCCAGCTTCGGCACATGGATGAGAATGACACTCAGCCGGTGGTACAAATCCTCGCGGAAATTACCCTTGGCAATCTCCTCCGACAGGTTTTTGTTCGTCGCCGCCAGCACCCGCGCATCCACCGTAATATCCTTGTCCGAACCTACCCTCGTGATCTTGCGTTCCTGCAACGCCCGCAGCACCTTCGCCTGCGCCGCCAGACTCATGTCCCCGATCTCGTCCAAGAAAATCGTTCCGCCGTCCGCCTGCTCGAACTTCCCCTTGCGCTGCTTGATCGCCGACGTAAACGCCCCCTTTTCATGCCCGAATAACTCGCTCTCGATCAGTTCCGACGGGATCGCCGCGCAATTGACCTCCACGAACGGCATGGCCGCCCGGTCGCTTTTCTCGTGCAGCCAGCGCGCCACTAACTCCTTTCCCGTCCCGTTCGAGCCCGTAATCAAGACCCGTGCATCGCTCGACGCCACCTTGTCGATCATCATCTTGACCCGTTCGATCGCCGGCGACTCGCCTACGATCTCCGCCACCTTGTGCACCTTGCGCCGCAAAGTCTTGGTCTCCTTGACCAGCGACCCCCGTTCCAGCGCATTCTTGACCGTCACCAGCAAACGATTCATGTCGATCGGCTTCTCGATGTAGTCGAAAGCGCCTTTCTTGATGCAATCCACCGCCGTATCGATATTCCCGTGGCCCGAGATCATCACCATCGTGATGTCCTGATGCGTCTCGATCAGCTTGTCCAGCAGCTCGATACCATCCATTTCCGGCATTTTGATGTCCGAAATCACCAGGTCGAACGCCTCGGCCCCGATCATTTCATACCCCTGCAATCCGTTCTCGGCGGTTTTCACCGTGTGTCCTTCCATCTCCAGCAACTCTCCGATAATGTTGCGGATACTCCGCTCGTCGTCGATCACTAATATTTTCGCCATATTTTTGTCGATTATTTTTTCCCGATTCCAAAGTTAGCATTATATTTGCTTTGAATTCATCATTGCGGGCAGTTTTTATTTCGCAAAAAATCCCGCAAATCCGGTGCCAAAATCAAAATTTCAGCGATGAACCGAGATAAACAGCGGCTCCTGCTCTCCGAGTACGGACGCAACGTGCAGACTATGGTCAGCTACCTGAAAACCATTGCGGACAGGGAGCTGCGAAACCGCCAGGCGGAAGTGGTCGTGGCCGTGATGGCCAATGTCAATCCGGCGCAGAAAGACAGCGAAGGGTTCCAGCATATGCTTTGGGATCACCTGTTCATGATCGCCGACTTCGACCTCGACGTCGATGCGCCCTATCCGAAGCCCACGCCGGACATGTTCGCCCCCCATCCGCATCCGATGGCCAACTCGCAAAGCTATATCGCCCGGAAACAGTACGGGGCCAATGTCAAACGGATGGTCGATGCGCTGGCCAAGGAGCCGGCGGGCGAAGAACGCGACACGGCGGCGGAAAATGTGGCCAAATACATGAGACAGAAATCGTTCGAATACAATAAGGAGTTTCCTTCAAACGAGGTGGTGATCGCCGATATCCGGCAAATGTCGAAAGGGGCTATCGTGCTGGATGCCGATGCACTGGACAACACCCGCGTCGACACTTCGTCGGTGCAGGGGCGCGGCGGGCGCGGCAAAATCGGACGTTCGGGCAATTCGGGCCCGAATAACAACGGCGGCGGCTATCCACAGAAGAAATACACCAAACGGAATCCGGTCAAATGATCGTCGGTTCCGGAATGGAAGCGCCGCTTGCCGGACGTATCATGAAATAAGGCGGAATAAGGCGCCGGGCGCCTTGTCGGGCCCGCTGTCCGGTTTCAGCAGGAGAAGCCGCAGCGGGCGAACATCTCCTTGTCCTGCGCAATGCCCGAACCGATGGTCGTGAGCAGGTCGCCCACGATCGCCGCGTTCACTCCGCTGCGCAACGCCCGCTCCTGGATTTCGGGCCTGAGCAGCGTGCGTCCTCCCGCAAAACGGATATAGACCGCCGGATTGATGAGCCGGAACAGGGCGAAAGTGCGCAGAATCGCGTCGTCCGGCAGCGGCGGCATGTTTTCCAACGGCGTCCCCGGAATGGGGTTCAGCACGTTGACCGGGATCGACGCCACACCGATGTTCCGCAGTGCGAAAGCCATCTCCACCCGCTGCTCCGCCGTCTCGCCCATGCCGATAATCCCTCCGCTGCATATTTTCATCCCCGCTTCCCGCGCCCAGCCTATGGTTCGGAGTTTTTCGTCCAGCGTATGCGTGGAACAGAGCTTCGGAAAGTAAGACGGGGCCGTCTCGATGTTGCAGTGGTAGCTGCCCACTCCCGCATCCCTGAGTCTTTGCAGCTGCTCCCGGGTCAGCAGGCCCATCGAGGCGCACAGCATTCCGCCGCGGAACCTTTCGCACTCGGCGGCGATCGCGCGGTATATCTCCACGCACCGGTCTATCTGCGCGTCCGTCATTGTCCGGCCGCTGGTCACTAACGAGAAGCGGCCCACCCCTTTGTCGTGGTTGTCCCGGGCGTGGCGCAGCGCCTCGGCCTGATCCGTGAGCGGATATACGTCGATTTTCGTTTTATGGTGCACGGACTGCGAACACCATTTGCAGTCCTCCGGACAACGCCCGCTGCGGGCGTTCATGATCGAGCAAGTGTCTAATCGGTCGCCCATGAAATGCCTGCGCACCCGATCCGCCGCATCGCACAAAGCGTCGGTTTCGGCATGGTGGAGCAAATCGAGAGCCTCCGCTTCGGATATAAGGTATCCGCCGAGAATGCCGGCGGTGAGTTCTTCGATGGATTTCATCGTTTTCGGTAAGAGTTTTTGCAAATATAGAGATTATAAATTTGGGAATTATTCGGGAAATATCTACTTTTGTAACGCAAAAACAACGGCACCGTAGCTTAATTGAATAGAGCAGTTGACTACGGATCAACAGGTTACAGGTTTGAGTCCTGTCGGTGTCACTTTCGCGCCTCTTCCGTCAAAGCCAGACGGAAGAGGCGTTTTTGTTTTCGCAGCGGGGGTGTTGGGGCAGCGGGCGGAGAGGTCCGGAAGGCAGATCGGACGAAACGGCCGGGTGAAAACGGCCCGGGAGCAGGCGGCGGTGGTACGATTTTGGCTATGGAGAGGGAAAAATGTGTATCGTGAAGATGAAAACAGCCTTGTATGTCCTGTTGGGTACCGCAACCCTGCTGATCTTCGTTGTCCTCGGCGTGGAGTGGTGGATCGGGTCGAAGATACGCCGGACGGTCGAAAAGGAGATCGCCGACCGCACGGACGGAGCCGTGAAACTGAGAATCGGCCGGGTGCGCGTCAGCCTCCACAAGCGTACCGTCCTGCTCCGGGATATTGCCGTCGGGGTCGACACTTCCAAAGTCGGAGTTTTCCTCTCCGGCGCCGACTCCGTCGGGGTCGAGATCGGGAAAATCGCCCTGAGGGGGATTCGTTTCAGCCGCAAAGGCGAGAAATATATCTCCCTGCGTTCGCTGGAGATCGACAAGCCCCGCATCACGCTGGTGGTGGACGGCAGACAGCCGGAGGCGGATCCCGCCGGCCGGCTGCTGGGCCTGCGCGACAAGATCCTGGCACAGGTGGGGCGGATTTCGGCGGGCGAGGTGCGGCTATGCGACGCGGAGATCCGGATGTCGAACGGCACCCGAAACAGCTATGCCGTCCAAGGGCTGACCCTCGAGGCCGACGGCTTTCTCTACAATCCCGCCCGGATGCCGGACGCGAGGCCGCTGTTTTGCGACGATGTGCGCCTGACCGTCTCCAAGCTCTCCGCCCGGTTCCCGATTACCGCCCAGATGCTGGAGGCCGAGCATGTGGAACTCGGTCTGAGCGACCGCACCCTGTCGATGGCGAACATCCGGCTGATCCCGCAGTACGACAAAGCCGAGTATGCATGGAAAGTGGCCCGGCACACCGACTGGACGCAGGCCATCGTCGGTTCTGTCATCGCCCAGGGAGTGGATTACAACCGCATGTGGCATGAGCGGAGCCTGGCGGTCGACACGCTCACGGTGAAGGATGCCGAGGTCGCGAGCTACAAAAACCGGCGGATCGTGCGGCAGGAACAGTTCAAACCGATGCTGCACGAGATGATCCAGGGCTTGCCTTTCGCCGTGGAGATCGGCACGGCGGAGATCGTGAACGCCCGCGCGGTATACGAGGAACTGTCGGCTTCGGGCGATCGGCCCGGCAGGATCACGTTCGACGGTCTGAACGGGGTGTTCCGGGGGATCACGAACCGGCCCGAGACGACCGATACTTTTTATACGCTGACTGCCTCGGGCAAGGTGATGGACACGGCGCTGCTGCGGGCCGTTTTCCGTTTTCCGGCGCACCCGGCCAACGACCGGTTCGAGGTCGAGGGTACGCTGGGGCCGGTGAACCTGCAGGTTTTCAACCGGATGCTGACGCCGCTGGCCGAAGCGGACATCCGTTCCGGCCGGCTCGACGGTCTTTCGTTCTCTGTGGCGGGGAACCATAAGGAGGCCGAGGTGACGATGAAAATGCGTTACAGCGACCTGTCGGTCGCTTTGCTCCGAGAGGGGTCGGGAGGCCGCAAACGGGAGCGCAGACTGCTGTCGGGGCTGGTGAATTTCATGTTCGTCAAGTCGTCGAATCCCGACCACAAAGGATTGCGGACGGTGCGGGCCCAGGCGGTGCGCGACACCGCGAAGTCGCCATTCAATTTCCTGTGGAAAGTCATAGCGGGGGGGATCAAAAGCTCGACCGGTTTTCCCGGGGCGAAATAAATGGCATGGTTCCGGTCTCTCCGGCCCGGGCGGTGTTTCCAGATGATAGGAAACACCGCCCGGGCTTTCGGATGCGGGGAAAAGGGATGAATATCGTATCTTTAGGGGATTAAAAAACCTTGGATCATGAAATCTCAGAAAAAAGCGGTGGTTTTCACCGGGGCCGGGATGAGCGCCGACAGCGGGGTCTCGACCTTCCGTGATGCGGACGGTCTGTGGGAGAACCACCGCATCGAGGATGTCTGCACCCCGGAAGCCTGGGCGCGCGACCCGCAGGGGGTGCTGGATTTTTATAACGCCCGGCGGGCGCAGCTCGACGAGGTGGAGCCGAATGCGGGGCACCGGGCGGTGGCTCGGCTGGAGGAATATTTTGAACAGGTGACGGTGGTGACCCAGAATGTGGACGATCTGCACGAGCGGGCGGGAAGCTCGAGGGTCATCCACCTGCACGGCGAGCTGCGCAAGGCGCGCAGCGAACGGAATCCGGAGGTGATCGTTCCGGCGCCGGGGCCGACCCGCTTGGGCGACAAGGGGCCGGACGGAGCGCAGCTGAGGCCGCATATCGTCTTTTTCGGCGAGGCGGTGCCGGAATACGAAAGGGCGTTGGAGATCGTGCGGGAAGCCGATCTGTTCGTGGTGATCGGCACTTCGCTGGCGGTCTATCCGGCGGCGGGGCTGATCTACCGGCTGCGGCCGGACGTTCCGGTGTGGCTGGTCGATCCGCGGCCGGCGCAAGTGGCGATTCCCAATCCGCTGACCGTGATCGCCGAAGGGGCGGCTGCCGGAGTGCCGCCGCTGGTGGAGGAGCTGATCCGGCGCGAAACGGAGAGCGGCAGGGATTCGTAAAAAATAAAGCGCGAACGGCAGGAATTTGCCGTTTTGCATAAAAAAGATTATCTTGGAAGCGGTTCGCCGGATGGTCGGCGGGCCGCTTTTCTGTTTTACTTAAATTTTTACCGACATGACGAAACGTATTTTTACGAAAACCGGTTTGCTGGCTTTGGCAGCCGTTGTGCTGTCCGCTTGCGGAGGCAATGCCGCACCGGCGGCCTCCGAACTGACCCCGGAGGGGCTGGGGTGCCTGAAAAACGGAGCTCCGGTGGCTTCGATTCCCGACCAGTGCCAGGGGCTGTATGACAAAGTGATGAAGAGCGAAGAAGAGGATATGGGCGACACCTATACCCTGTATACATTCTATTCGGGAGAGCAGAAAGTGGCTGAAATCCCGGCTTACGGCCAGACGGTCGATTTGCTGATCGTCTACTCGCCCGAAGTCTCGACGCCCGAGGGGATGCGTCCGGGGATGAAAGTCTCCGAACTGCTGGCCAAGCCGGGCCTCAAGACGCTTTACCACGAGGGGTTTGAATACGAACTGAACGGGTTCCGCTGCCGGGTGGACGGGATGAAAGAGTCGGGCCTGAAAAAGCTCAACGACGCGTATGCCCAGGGGACGGAGCTGGTGCTCGCCGCTGCCGATTTCGAGCCGGACGCTGCGGTGACCTGCATCTACTACGTCGGCGATTAGAACGGATAACCGATGGCCAGGTGAAGGCCCAGCCCGTCTTTGAAGCTCTGGATATTGTAATAGCCTTTTTTGTCCGGGTCGGGATAGGGCGTGTGGATGCCGATCCCCAGGTCGAGGCGCAGCACCAGCACGCTGATGTCGTACCGCAGGCCTACTCCGGTGCCTAAAGCTATGTCGTTCCAGAAACCTTTTGCCCGCAGCACGCCGCCCGGCCGCTGCGGGTCTTTTTTGAGCAGCCAGATGTTCCCCGCGTCCACGAACACCGCGCCGCCCAGCCGCCCCATCATTCGGAAACGGAACTCCACGTTGGCTTCTATCTTGAAGTCTCCGGTCTGGTCCCAGTATCCGTTGACCTGGTCTTTCGGCGGGCGGTAGCTGCCCGGCCCCAGCGACCGCACCGTGAAAGCGCGTATGCTGTTGGCTCCGCCGATGTAGAATTGCTCGCTGTAGGGCATGACCTGCGAATTGCCGTAGGCGTATCCGGCTCCGACCAGCAGACGCGATGCCAGCATATTGTGCTGCCCGACCTTATGGTACCATTTGGCCTCGACAATCCCTTTGACGAATTGCGAGAAGGGGCTGCCGAACAGTTTCTTGGTTCCGTGCGAACCGAAAATGCCATACAGGGCCGACAGGATGTTTCCGGCGTCGGTGATCGTGCTCTGGAAGACGAACCGGTTGTTCTGCCGCCGTCCGTAGGTTTTGTCGAAAGTGTAGGTGTAACTGAGCGACGGGATGAACTGGTCGCTGAAGCTCAGCGCGACGGCGGGGTTCTGCTGCATCGTGGAGTCGAACTCGTGCGAGGTGTGCAGCAGCTTGTTGTAGGTGAGTTTGAAAACGGTCAGGCTGTGCGAGCTGTAAGGCGATGTGCGGAAGTCGTAGCCGGCCGAGACGTTGAGCGCCAGCATCCGGAAGTATTTGGGCCGGTTCATCAGGTCGGCTCCGATCTTGAAGGTTGTCTGGGCGGGATAAACCGGTCGTCTGTACCGGTATCCCGGAGCCAGGATGCGCGGGATGCCGAGCGAGGCGTTCAACCCGAATTCATAGGAGTTTACGGCGGTCGGTTTGGTCTCGTACTGCCGCTGGTTGCCGGTTTGCCATTCGTAGGAGCCGGTCAGGTTCAGGGCCAGCACTTCGCCTCCTTTAAACAGGTTGTTGTGCCGCAGGCCGAACGTGATGCCGGGGCCTAAGTAGCTGTTCGACTTGGAGGTGAGGTCGGCTTCAAAGTCGGCCTGCATCGGTTTGTCGAATGTGGCCGAGATGCGTACATCCAACGAGTCGCATTTCGTGCCCAGCGAGTCCAACGGCGGCACGGTCAGGCTTACGGAGTTGAAGATTCCGAGTTTGTTGAGGTTCGTCTGGGTGGTGTTTTGCGCTTCGACGTTGAATAGCTGGCCCGGGGTCAGGGCGATCGCTCCCTGGAGGATGCGCGGCCGGATTTTCAGCGGTTTCTGGTAGCGCACGCGCACGGGGCCCAAGGTCATCGTGTCGACGGGGCCCGGCACCGGATTGAAGAGGCTGATGTTCACGCTGCCTACGCGGTAGGGCCGCATGGCGGCGGGCGGGATGCCTTCGGCCAGACGCATCCGCAGTTCCACTTTGTAGGGTCTTTGGGTCGTGTCGGCTTCGTAGACGATGTATTCGGGCCGGAAGTAGTAATATCCCAGGCTGCGCAGCGCTGTTGCGATCCGGTTGCGCTCGGCTGTGAGGGTGTCGAGGTTGTAGACGGCTCCCCGGCGCAGCAAGGTGCCTGCACGGAGGCTGTCGACGATCTTGCCGACTTCGCCGGGCGCAGCGAGGTACTGGATGGAGTCGTAGGTGTGCGGTGCCGGGACGGTGAAACGGTAGTTCACTTTGGCTTTCTTGTCGGGCTTGTGTCTGCTGGGCAGCAGTTCGTAGTCTCCCCGCACGCCGAAGTAGCCGTGGTTCTCGAATATCTGGCCGGAGACTTTCACGCGCAGGTCGGGCCGCACTTTCGAGATCAGCACGGGCGGCTTGGCTATCCGTTTGTAGAGCCAGTGTTTGAATCCTTTTTCTTTCGGGGTGTAGAGGTGGTTCCATGCCCACAGTCCGGTGGGAATGCCGGTGCGCCAGTAGGGTGACCGGAGGGGGTTGTTCGGGGCTACGTTCAGGGGCTGCGAGGCGGCGGAGGTCACGCTTTTCGGAATTTTCAGGCTGTCGGTTTCGGGCGTGAAGGTCATTTTTTTGACGCCTGTGTAGAGGATTTCGCCGTCGGCCAGCCGTTTGGTGGTGGAGCAGGAAACTGCTGCTCCTGCGATCAGCAGCAGGAGGCTGTATAAGGTATGTCGTGGTGGTCTGGTCATTTCGGTTCCGTATTCGCTTCGGGGTGCGGGGTTCTGCCCGCGTCGTGGGTGTTTTTACTGTATGGTATGCCGGCGGACGGTTGAACGTTCACCGTATGTTTCTGCGAATCGCTGGCCTTGCACGGGCCTTGTCGGGGTTTTTGTCTGAGGTTGCGTGGCTTTTTGCCTGGCGCGTGCCGACGGGGCGTTTGTTCTTAAAAAAACTTTTTTTGCGGCCCTCCTGCCGGGCGGGACATTTGTTTTTAGCCGCCTCGAGCCGGCGGGGCTTCTACTTTCTTTGTCAGCAAAGAACCGAGCA
>NZ_CANQYJ010000011.1 GCF_947628055.1 uncultured Rikenella sp. | reverse complement strand
ATCTACACTTTGGAGCAGGATAGCGCTGCTATGCCTGTTGTTGCTGAATATCGGCTGCGGTAACCGGATAACGCCCAGTGCTGAACTGTCGGCGCTGACGGGGTCTGCTCTTTCGTTGCCGGATGAGTGTATTGCGGTTAAGATCGTATAGGGGCGAGCAACTAAATAACGTAATAAGTTATAATATTATTCCAATTAGCTTGTTTATATAAATACTTATCTTTAAAGCGGACAAGAGAGACTGCTTGTCTGCCTTTTTACTCATTTAAATCTTACTAACTATGAAAAAGAAACTTCTTTTAGGTGCTTTCGCGGCGCTGGCATTAGGGGCGGGGATCACCACGGCCGTGCACATTACCCAAACGACGGATCGTGCGTCGGCCATGATGCTCGAGAACGCCGAAGCATTGGCTTTGGGTGAAATGATTGGAGATAAATATTGCGACACGGAATATCGGGGAGGGTGGTGTGCAACTGTTCCTGGAGGTCCAAATGGTCCCATAGAGCTTTTTCATTATGTACCTTCTCGTTAGTTATTTTGTACTCGGTGCGCTTCGGTGCACCGATTTTTAATCTATCAGACGAATATGAAAACCCAACGACTATGGGTGCTTGTCATGCTGGCTGGAATAACGGTAAGTTGTTCAAAGCAGAATAAAACACCACAAACCATCGAGGAGATCATTACCTCGGCACGCGAAACGACCCAACGTGTTTTGCCGGTCAATGTCATGCTGGCCGATCCATACCAGATACAGTATCTGGACGGGCACCTGCTGTGGATTGACGGCACGAGAGACAAACTCCTGACCGTGTACGATCTGCAGCAGCAGACGGTCGTGCGGCAAGTCGTAAACGAAGGCAAAGGACCCTTTGAAATCTTACCCCCGGTTCAGTTACTGACCGATCCGGCAGAACATACGGTCGGTCTGTTGTCGCGTCGCACAGGTCAATATACAGTTTACCCTCTGGCAGATTTGATCTGTGACACCCTGTTGCGTCCGGTACGTTCATTCCAATTCGCCCAAGGCCGGGATCACTGCGTGAAAATAGGTGGTAACCGTTACTTATCTGCTTTTTATTTCCCCGACACAGTCGCCTCGGCTGCCGTGTGCGATACGGCCGGTAAGTTTTTAAGGTGGATCAATACCTACCCCTCAGAAATCATGGAGATCGAGAATCCCAGCGACCGTTATATGAAGGGCCAATCTTCCATGGCGTATTTGCCGGCGGAACAGGTGTTGTGCATCGCTTACACAAGCTATCTCGACAGAATTCAATTTTTCGACATGAGCAGTGCCGAACCGACGTTAGTGCGCGAGTATGGTGTGCCGGAGCTGAAAGAAAAATACACACCCAGTTCATTGTGTACTTATGCCACGGATCGGTTTATCTATGTATTGTGGATGAATAACCTCGACAAAGAACGGTACGTTCTCAAATTCGACTGTGAGGGAGGCGTGAGGGACTGTATTGAGGTAGGGTCTAAGGCTTACCGTTTTTGCGTAACACTGGATGATACGAAGATCTACACTTTGGAGCAGGATAGCGCTGCTATGCCTGTTGTTGCTGAATATCGGCTGCGGTAACCGGATAACGCCCACTGCTGAACTGTCGGCGCTGACGGGGGCTGCTCTTTTATTGCCGGATGAATGTGTTGCGGTTAAAATCGTATAGGGGTGAGTAACTAAATAACGTAATAAGTAATAATATTATTCCAATTAGCTTGTTTATAGGAAAATAAATACTTATCTTTAAAGTGGACAAGAGAGACTGCTTGTCTGCCTTTTTACTCATTTAAATCTTACTAATATGAAAAAGAAACTTCTTTTCGGCGCTTTCGCGGCGCTGGCACTGGGGGCGGGGATCGCCACGGCCGTCGGGACGGCTCAATCTGCCCGGGCTCAATCCTCCAAACTGTCGTTCGGCAATGTCGAAACTATGGAGCAGGAGGAAACCTGTATCTTGCCATGCCCAGACGATAGTGAAGAAGGATACCGTACCATAGGCTGCTATACGCTGCCGTGTGCTGTCGATAATGACATGACTATGCGTTGCGGAAATTTTGTTATAATGTGTTATAATTAACACGATAATACGAATCAAAGATGTACGCTCTATCCCGGTCTAAACAATTTTTCATTCTCTGTCTTATGGCTCTGCTTTCCGCTTGTTCCGGGGAGCGGAATAAAGGGGAGGTCACGGATTTCAAAGCGCTTGAATATCTCGGACAAATAGACCAACTGAACGACACGACGTTTTTGTCCGATGCCGTTTTTCACCTGACCGTTTACGGTGATACGCTGGCGATGGCCGATTCCAAACAAGGGAAAGTATTTTTCTGCACTAAGGACGGTCGGTTGCTGGGCTCGATCGGTCGCAAGGGGGAGGGGCCGGGCGAGTTCCTGGGTTTGAAGCAATTCGTACGGCTCGACGACTCGACCTGTTTTATGCGGGATACGTATAAAAATAAGATGGCATATTACACGAATGAACATTGTGAGCGAGAGTTGCAAGATAGGGAACCGGGATACTTCACTCGGATCTGTAGACTGGGTGACGATCTCTATTTCTATGAAAAAAATTTCGGGGGACAGCTTTGCCGAATGAATTTGGGAACCGATTCGGTCTCATTTTTCGGCCATGCGCAGGATTTCGAGTTCAAAGACATTACTGCCGTGCGCAACCAGCGGCATGTGGTGACGGACGGAAAATACCTTTATGCCGCACGGGTGGATCGGCCGATCGTGGAAAAATACACGACGGAGGGCGAATGGGTGCAGACCCTTGACCTCTCATATATGCCGATATTCAAACAAATCATCGAAGAAGATGCAATAGCCTCGTCCAATAGTTGGCCCTGCGTGGGGATCGATATTTATCCGGTCAACGGGAAATTGTACTATCTGGTCGGATTCCAGATCGACGACAAGCACCGGGGTTCCGACAAGTTGGTGGTCATCACCACCGATGGTTCGCAAATGCAGGTGGAATCGCTCCATTCATTGTCCGAGGGATGGTATTACTCGACCTTGGCCGTGTCGGGCGATGAACTGTACGCTTTCGAATGGGCCCAGGGGGTGATGCATAAATATAAGCTTTAAAAGAGTGTATATGTGGCGCAAATATGTGGGAGTATTGTCGGTTCTCCTGCTGGCGGCTTGCGGGAAGGGACTGCATTATGTGGATGTCCAACATTTCATCGGTCGGAAAGTCACTTTCCCGGAGTCCCTTGCCGGGCGTCTGATGGGGCAGGATACCTTGTTGGAGAGTCTTGATACCGTGCGGCTTCCCAAGTTGATCGTTTACTATGATTCGAGGAATTGCAATCCTTGTAAGATGGGTGAATTACCGGTGTGGAAGCGGTATTTCGACCAAGCGGATTCTTTATTCCCGCAGGTCAGGTGCCGTATGCTGCTTGCTGTCAAAAAGGATGCCCGCAGGCTTGATTTCGAGTTTCGGCAGCACCGTTTCCCTTATCCGGTCTATTATGACGAGATGCTGGATTTCGAGGCGGCGAACGCATTGCCTTTCGAACAGGAGTTCCATGTTTTTTTGCTGGATCGCGACAACCGGGTGGTACTGGCGGGTTCGCCGCTGAACAATCCGGCGATGTGGAGTCTCTACCTGCAATCTTTCGGGCAACCGCCTGCGTTCGAAGATCATTGAACGGCGAATGCAAGGAAAAATCGCAGGTTTAAATGTCAAGCGATGCGTAGCATCGCTCGTCTTGGGGTATTCACAGCCCGGTTGGAGTGGACCCTTCGGGCCTTTTGTCAGGGTTTGCAACGCCTCATTAAAGCGGCACCGCCCGCCCGCTTAAAGGGCAATAATGCTAAGTTTTGCATAAGCAAAACTGGCATAATTGCCGCGGGCGCCGAAAGTAGTACCCCATTATGAAAAGAAACTACGCGAAGTATATTTTAATCGTACGATTAATCATATCACCAGAATTTGTTATCAGTGATCTCTCCGTGTCAGGCCGGAGCCACCCCCGGCGTAGGCCTGCTACGCAGTCCACGCTGGCTCCGACCTGATAAATAAATGTATACGATTTTTCTGACCAATGCGATCCTGTGGATCGCCGGCCTTCGCGCCCGGCGGATTCCACTGGGGTTATGCAAATCCTCACAAGAGACCCAACGGGACCTGTTTGGGGGGAAGTGAGGGTAACGGGTATTGCTTTTGGCAGTATTTTTCCTTAGATTTATTTACCTTTTGAAACCCAAACCACTCGTATCGTGAAACGAATTCTTCCTACCGCCGCTTTTCTGATTCTTGTTTGCGCCCTGTTGGCCGCTTGCCAGAGTCGTCAGCGGCAAGCCGAACAGTTCCTGCTCAAAAACATGCCAGGTTACGGCTGGACGGAAGATTTTCTGGTCGACGCCCGCACCGGTGACACAATCTGCTTCACGCCCTACGACTACGACAATCTGTACCGGGCCAAAGATACGCTCGACTTACTTAAACGCGGCGCCCGCGGGGTGCATGCCGTGTACCGGGATTCAGAACTGTTGAGCCGGGATTCGGTCGCGAGCCTGGTGCGGGAAGCCATCGCGCTGTGGCAAAGTTCACCCTATGCACGGGAAGTCGGTTTCGACGATTTTTGCGAATACCTGCTGCCTTACCGGGCGGGGAAAGAACCGCTCGATCTGTCGTACCGGGACACGATCCGCCGCCGATACGCCCATGTGTTCGACTCAGTGGGAGCGGATCCGATCGCTGCGGCCTGCGCGATCAATAACGATATCAAAAGCTGGATGATCTTCGACCTGCGTTCCCATGCTTTGCTCAGCGAGCCGTCCGTGCCGGAGCTTATGCGGGAAGGGAAAGGGAGTTGCCGGGCGATCTCAGCTCTTTTCGTGCAGATCATGCGAACTATGGGGATCCCGGCTGCTATCGACGAGTGTCCGGTGTGGGCGCATCGTAATTCGGGACACGAATGGACGGTGGTGATGGACACCACCGGGAAGTGGCACCCTTTCGAGCCTGCGGAGTTCAATCCCGACGGTTTCCGCTCGGTGTGCGCCAATACGCGGACGCCGAAAATATACCGGCGGACTTACTCTTTCGACGACGCCTTTTACCCGAAGGTAGATCAGGCGGATATTCCGACTCTTTTCAAGACTTTCAACCGCAGGGATGTGACGCGGGAATACGTTTCGGTATCGGACGTGACGGTCACTCCGGATCGGAACCTGGACAAAAGCAATGGGATACTGTACCTGGCGGTTTTCAATGCCGAGCAGTGGCGGCCGGTGGCATGGGCCGAACTGGGGGCAGACGGCTGTGCCACATTTACGGAGATGGGGAATAACGATATTCTTTACTTGCCAGTCTTTTACCGCAATGGGCGAAATTTCCCGGCCGGCCGGCCTTTTGTACTGAACAAGGAAGGAAAAATGCGCCAGATCATTCCCGACGCGGAGCTTAAACAAAGCCTGGATATGGAGTTTATCAATCTGTACTGGGTGATGGCATGGGATACTTTCGCTCCGGGACCGGGTCGGCCGCTGGAGATTTTTTATTGGGATGACAAATGGGTCTTTTGCGATTCTTGCCGGGTCAATCCGGCGCCGGACTATCTCTCTCATTTCGATCATGTGCCGCTGAATGGTATCTACCTGATCAAGGGCAAGGAGTGGGCGAACACGTGGCAGCGACCGTTCATGGCAGACAGCACGAGCACCGGCTCGGTATGGTATTAGGGTTTGGGAAAGGGGAATGTACGTGGATTTCTCACCTGCTTCTCTTTCATATCGTTAAAATTTATCATAGGTTGAAACATCAATTCATGTTTGATTCTTGCAATTTCGCAGAAAAATTTATTCTTTTCCAAAGGATTTCCTGTTGAATTTTCATTGGCGTTTCTAACCAAACACGGTTCACAAAATTGAACAAAAATTACTGCGCACATCCATCTATTTGATTTTGATATCGTCTTAAGTTTCTAAGTTTATTCAATACACTTGAGTGGAACCAGATATTCTTCAATGTTTCAGTCTGAAAGTTTCCTATAATACAACCTTGCCATCCCGCACAAGGATATATCATAAATGAGTAATACTTTGAGTATATAGATTAAATGCCATCAAAATTATTTAACATAATATAAATAACAATAATTTTAACCGGTCATAAAAACGCGCTTTGAGTTAAGCGCGTTTTGACTCTATAATCATTAGAAAATTTTTACCGCCCGCACATATCCACCGGAGCCTGGAACTTGAGTTCCACGATCCGTACCGGTTCATCCCTCTCGGCCACCGGCAACTCGAACCGCGTTCCGGTTTCGGAGACAGCGAAACCGACCTTGCGCCCGGAACGTCCGTCGCGAGCCGAAACCAACCGTTGCGGCGGATCCGGCAATTCCAACGTCCGGAGCGTCGGATCCGTTATCAATAGCCACGCCCGCCGACCGTTCCGCGTACTGACTCCTCCCTCGAACGGATAATAAGGCCCTCCGCGCGTCCCATAAATCGCCCGTCCGTACCGGTTCAGCCACATGCCGAGCGTATCCATCAAAGCGATCTGCTCCGGCTCGAACCCGCCGTCCGGCCTCGGCCCCAGATTAATCATGTAATTTCCGTTGCTCCCCACAATACTGACCATATCCCGAATAAGCTCCTCCGCCGTCATCAACTTCGGATTCGGATTGTAGGCCCACTGCGAACGGTCGATCGTTACCCACGCCTGCCACGGATGATCGCCCCACACCGCCACCTTATTTCCCCGGTTGGTCAATCGTTCGCGATCCTGAAAATCCCCCGCATACTTCGTCCCGTCCATATCGATGTGGTTGTCCGCCCCCGCCATGCGCCGTCCGATGTCGATCCGCGTATTGAGCAGAATGTCCGGTTTTGCTTCGTGGAACTTCCGGTAGAGGGCCGACCCGATCTCATGCGTAAACGTACCGAGCCATTCGCCGTCGAACTGAATGAAAGCCAAATCGTACCGGTCGATCAACTCACACACCTGATTCGCCATGTAGTCGAAATAACGCTCCGGATCGGGACTATCACCCCGTTTCGGAATCAACGGCCCCGGCCCTCCATGCTCATACGGTTTCCAGTCCGGATGATACCAGTCTATGATCGAGTAGTAAGCCCCCAGCACGATTCCATGCCGGTCGCAGGCCTCCTTGAGTTCAGCCATTAAATCACGGCCGGAAGGCGTATTTTCCATATCGTAATCCGAATAGTCCGAACGCCAGATCGAGAATCCGTCGTGATGCTTCGCCGTCGGCGAGAGATAGCGCATCCCCCACCGTTTCATCAATCGACACCATTCGTCGGCATCGAACCGCACCGGATCGAATCGCAGATAGAGGCTGTCATAAACGGCCACCGGCACCGATGTTCCGCGACTCCAACCGATCTCCCGTCCGCTCAGCGACGACGGCCCCCAATGCACGCACATCCCCACCCGCATATCCTGCCAACGCTTCAAAGCCTCGACCGAAGTCTTCAGATCGGGATTCAGCTCCCCGCCGCCGCTCAGTTTGGTTTGGGCCGTCCCCACCCCCCAGCTCATTGCCAACAGAAAGCCCCAAAGAATCGTTTTTTTCATACCTATAAATCGCGATTTATTGACATTTCAACCCAGTTCGGCACCGTCGTCCGGCCCCCCAACCGGTTTCGCAATAATATGAATTTTAATTCAATAATCCCACATCTTCAGAGCCGATCGATTTTCGCCAAATCGATCCCCAAGACACCGCCTCCCTCCGCAGCCCGATATATTTAACATAAAAAATATAGATTGCGAGCGACAAAACACCCTAAATCCCGTCTCCGCAAAAAACAATTACCTCCTCGATATGAAATCCGGACTGATTTGCAAACAATTTTTGCATTTATGATCATTATCATTATTGTATATCAAAATTGAATTATCGTCATGAAACAGCTATCGATACTCGGTTTCGCCGCTCTTGCACTGGGGGCCGGCAGCGTGGCCGCACAGGAGAACAATCCAGTTGCCCCACAAAAAGTTACCCTTTTCGAGGGACAGACAATCGAACGGCTCCATGTGTCGGGTGACATCGACGTCGAAGTCCGGCAGGGGACGCCGAACAGCTTGGTACTGGAGATTCCGGCCGGGGTGTCGGTCGATTCGACCGCCTCGCGCCTCAGAGAAAGATATACGGAGAAAGATTTGGCCCGCGGGCTGAAGGCAGGCGAAGACGAACAGGATCGCGTCTACTGCTCGTTGCGGGGCGGAGAGCTCTACCTCTCGAACGGCTACCTGAAGACCTACGAAAGCAAAAACGGCGGACAGGCCATGCAGACCGTATCCAACTTCAAGGGGCGGGCCGTGATTACGGTCGGAGATTTGAAAGAAGTCTCGTTTTACTCGAAAGGGACGTTCCGGATGGCGGAGGGCGTTCGGCTGCGGGCGGCTGCGTTCGACTTCTTCAACCGCACGGATTTAAAGGGTTTGAATCTGACGGCGACCGAATCGCTGTCAATCAAGGTATTCAATCAAGCCAAGGGCGAGGCCCGGATTTTCGACACGCCGCGCGTCAAGGTCAGTACCTTTAACCATGCGTCGATCGACTTGACGATCGACGGGGTGAAGGACTTGGAGGTCAAAGCGTTCAACTCCGGGACTTTGCGGTTGCGGGGCCGGGTCGAACGTCTCGCGAAGTCGCAGTTCAACGGCGGAACGATCGACATCGATTCGCTGCAAGTCGATTCCTTAGTCGTCGGTCAACAGCAAGGGGAGGGAACGGCTATCATCGGCATCGGTTCGACATTGAGGATCGGCCGGGCGACCCGGGTTGTAACTGTTGTAGAAAGCGGTATGACGCTGCGGGAGCCCAAACCGGGCGACGAGACGCTGCCGGTGGCCTCGCCCGACGAGCAGACCTTTACGCTGGCTCCGGGTTCTTCGTTGATTTTGCGTGGCGGGAGGTACAAACTGACCGCGGGAGAAGAGGGAAAAATCGTGCTCCACAAGATAGATCAAACGATACGGTACCAACAGGGAAAGGTAAAGTCAAAAAACGGGAAATAACCCTGCGAGCCGCTTAAAACGATACCCGACCAGGATATGGCAAACAACGATCCCAAATCCACATGACACAGTGGCAATCTTTTCTGACCTTTCTGCAGCGGAATAAGCTATACACCGCGATTAATTTCTTCGGTCTTTCGTTGTCGCTGGCATTCGTGCTTCTGCTGGGGTGCTACATCCGGCGCGAGACTTCGATCGACCGGCAGCACGCCAATCACGATCGGATCTACCGGCTTCAGTCTTCCGAGAACATCACACTCCCGGCGCGGCTGGCACTCGATTTGGCAGGACGTTATCCGGAAATCGAAGCGATGACCCGCATGCGACAATTCAGCCGTTGGGTACAGCGGACGCCGGAGACGGGAGCCAACGAAAAACTTCTGGCGGTCGATCCGGACTTTTTTCGGATGTTTTCATTTCCGATGGTCGAGGGGAACACCGACGGCGTCATGCACACGCCCAAGGATATTGTACTGACCCGGAGTTTCGCCACCGCTTTGTTTGGCACGCGGCCGGCACTGGGAGAACATGTAACGATCAACGGAGATAATTCATATATTGTCAGCGGCGTAGTCTCCGATTTCGAGAACTCGCACCTGCGGACGCCGTCGATCTTAGTTCCATTTGAAAAAACGGGGCCTCTGATGGAGGGTTACGGCACCTGGGGAACCTCAATCTACCTCATGGGTGTTCCGGGGGCGGACCTGGCCGGAAAGATCGACGACATCAACGCCTTCGCCGAACACGACCTGAATTTCAACCCGCTCAAAGAGAGCGACGAGCATTTAGAGCTGGTGCCGCTCACGGAGCTCTATTTTTCACCCGACGCAACGGAATACACCCGGACGAACAACCCGAAATTCATTCTGATTCTTGGAGTTACAGCCCTGCTGGTTCTAATCTTCGCCGTCATCAACTACATCAACCTCTCGACCGCCCAGATCGGGACACGGGCCAAAGAGTTCACCTTGCGGAGACTGCTCGGAGGAACTCGGCAGGAGATGTTCGTCGGGTGTATCGCAGAGACCACCCTGTTTTGTTTGGCTTCACTGGGCATCGGGCTGTTGATTGCATCCCTGTTCCAACCCTACTTTGCCGACATGATGATGGGCACCTCCCGCAATTTGATTGCGGAGGGGATGACATGGGGCAACGGATTGTGGATGATCGGCCTGGTGATCCTACTGGGTGTGATTTGCGGTGTGGTTCCGGCCGGAATGATTGCCGCCGTGCGGCCGATCGAGATCGTTCGCGGGACGTTCCGGCGGAAAACCAAGATGGTGTACAGCAACCTCTTTATCGGATTGCAACTCTGCATCACCATCGTGTTGCTCTGCGGCACGATCACGATTGCCCGACAGGTGCGATACATGAAAAACAGCGATTTGGGGTTCGACAAGGAATATATTGTCGCTTGTGATTTCGGGAACACTTTCAGCCACAGCGAAAAAGAGCCGCTGCGGACAGAACTGGCTGCCATTCCGGGGGTCGAGGCGATTTCGTTCTGCACGGGCTATCCGACGGTTTACGGAAACAACCAGATGTTCGACGACCGGGAGGGGGTAACGCACGATTTCAACCGTTACCAGGTCGATACGGCATTTATGAAGATGTTGGGTCTCCGTATTCTGCACAGGACGGGTGTCACGGACGCCGATGCGGTGTGGCTGAACGAGACGGCGTGGAGACGCCTCGGTCTGACCGATGACGCGACGGAATACCGAGGCTGCGACTGGTGGCCCTTCAAGATTGCAGGAAAGGTGCAAGACTTCCATGCCCTGGACTTCTCGGAGCCGATCGGCGAAACGATGATCGAACCGCTGACGGACGACCAGATGCCGTATTTTGTCCTGATTAAGCTCTCTCCGGCCGCTCCGTTAGCCACCTTGGAACGGATTCGGACGGCGTATAATAAACTGGCCTGGGGTGACGTGTTCGACGGTCGTTTCCTGGATGACCGGGTGGCAGATATGTACACGCGTCAGACACAACTCTCACGAATGATGGGAACACTGTCTGGCGTCGCCCTCGTGATCTCGGCTCTCGGACTGCTGGCCGTAGCCACTTATTACACCCGTCAGCGGGTACAGGAGGCGGCCGTCCGCAAGGTGTTCGGCGCGACGAGCAGAGAGGTACTCTCGTTGCTCTTGGGACGCTTCCTGAGGCTGGTGGGCGTGGCTTTCGTTGTCGCGGTGCCGATCGGATGGTATTTCATGCGGGAATGGCTGGCGGAGTTCGCCTATCGGATTCCGCTGTCATGGACGATTTTTGCCCTGGCGGGCGGCATCGTGCTGCTAATGGCTGGAGGAACGGTGCTGTGGCAGTCGATCCGCGCGGCCGGAATCCATCCGGCTGCGGCGCTCAAACAACAATAATCATCGTTTGTTTTGTTTCTTCTCGTGGTATTCTTCAAATGATCCGTCCCGAAACAGAACAATAACCCGCGCAATTCCTTGTTCCGTAGCGTCGTCGTCTTTTTCCTCTTTTAATACCGCAGCAGCGGAAGATGCTGGAATTTCTGCATTTACATTTGTAACCCTACTCTCAACCTCATCGACAGCAGCATTATCCTTGGCCTGAGTAAATAAATCATTCTCCTCGATTCGAGCAAAATCCTCCTTCAAATCATCCGTACGAGTGTAATTTACTTTTGTAACCTCAGGGTTATTTACACTTGTAATTCCACTGGGATTTTCAATTTGATTACTCTTGTAAACCGGCCCGATCCCGTTTATAATCCAATCCGGATTTAGGTTCGGAAAACGCAACAAGATACGGGAAATAAACTCGAAATTCGGCTTATTACGCCCTGATAACAGATGAGATATGCTGGAAGGCTGCACCTCCATGATTTCAGCGAATTTTACAGCTGTAAGACCCTCTGACCGAAGAAATTGGGCAAGTCTTTCTTTCATTTCTGTAAAGTATAGTCATCACAAAGATAAACTAATCTTCCAAACCGACAACTCCCTTGCAACATTTCTCCTAACAATAAGAAAATACGCCCTTTTGAAACAATGCGAATTTCCAAAGCATATAATATTTGTAACTATATGGTATTAAGGCGCATATAAAATTATAATAATATGTTTTTGCCGTTTGTTGATTCATTATAGCAGTAAATGTGATTCTATAACATCACTCACTAATTTAAATAAAATACTTCAAAATATTGATTATAAGTCAAATAACATAAATATAATTTATATTGCATTAATGCACATAATCCTATTTACATTGTGTCGGTTACAATTGTAATTGCTATTTATGTAAAAAAGGCGGGCTCAAACGAGCCCGCCCTCTGCGGTCATCCCTCAAAAAAAGTATCCTAAAACTGGATTTTAGCTTGAATGGCTTTAAACTCTTCCGGCGTCAGTTCCAATTTCGGCCGGCTAAAGTCCAAATCGCTCCCTTCGCTGATCGGAACCAAATGAATATGGGCATGCGGCACATCGAGACCGATCACCGCCACTCCGATCCGCTTACAAGGAACCGCCTTCCGGATATGCGCTGCCACTTTCTGAGCAAAAACCATCAATCCGGCCAACTCCCGCTCCTCCAGATCGAACAGGTAATCGACCTCTTTCTTCGGCACCACCAACGTATGCCCCTCGGCTAACGGATGAATGTCCAGAAAAGCATAATAGTTCTCGTCCTCTGCAATCCTGTACCCCGGTATCTCCCCGCGTATGATCTTAGTGAATATCGTAGCCATTTTTACCTCTCCTTAATTATGTTAAATGATTTAATATTCCTCGTACTTAGGTTTCAACAATTCATTAGCAATAACGATCGTCCGCAAATCCGTCACCACCTGCTCCTGCTCCCCGCCCGATTCTTCCCCCCGATCGCTACTGCTATCCTCGCCGGCCGCCTCTTCCGCAACAATCAATCCGGTTCCAGTCGCCATCGTTCCTCCCCCCTCCCTATCCGCACTCCATACCCTATCCTCTTCCCCCTCCCCCTCGTTGATCATTGGCTCCTCCGATATTTTCTCTGCCGAGTTTTCCGGTTCCGGAAAAGGAAAATTCTCGCCCCTTTCCCGCAGCGTCCGCGCCCCTCCAGTAGTTCCCGCTTTCTTTTTCAACATACTCCATCCCGCGTATAAAAACACCCCCGCCACGACCAGAATCCTAATAATCTTTAGTGTTTCTTCGTTTTCCATAACTGTTTTTCTCAAGAATCCCGGTTCGATTGCCGCAAAGCCGACACAAAACCAACAGCCGTTACCATCGAGGAAAGCCAATCCCCCGCGGTCAATCCACCATCGAAGCCTCCGTCCGGTTGACTTTTTCCACCCCTTTGGCCGACCTCACTTTATCCATAATCACTTTCAAATCTTCGCTGCTGCGCACATACAGACTGATCGTCCCCTCGAAAATACCGTCATGGCTGTGAATATGCAGCTCACGAATATTGATATTGAGCTCCCCGCTGATGATCTTCGCCAGATCATACAGAATCCCCACCCGGTCGATCCCCCGAACCTCGATCACCGCCAAGTACGACATCACTTTCTCGCTCGACCACTTCGCCGGCACGATCCGGTCGCCATGCTGCGCCGAGAGTTTCACCGCATTGTGGCAATTTTTCTTATGCACCTCGACCTTGCCGTCATCCATTTTGAACCCCACTACCTCGTCTCCCGGAATCGGATTACAGCACTCCGCCATCACATATTCGTACTCATCCGCTTCAGCAGAATGACCGTCCGTTCCCGAAGAGGAACTCAGGAACCGGAACGGATTGGCGAACTGCAACGTCCAGTATTTCATGATTTTGCTCGCCGCATTCTGTTTCAGTATCTTATCCAGTCCGTCCAGCCGAATGATCCCCGCCCCTAACTTGCTGTAGAATTCGTCCTTGCTCGACGAATGATAGGCCGGCAGCACCTTTCGGAAAACCCGCGCCTGCAAAGGCACCCCCCGTTTCTTCATCTCCGCCTCGAACAGCTCCTGCCCCCGCAGAATATTATTCTCCCCGTCCCGCTTAAGGAACTGTTTGATATGCGTTCTGGCTTTCGCCGTGGTGATATGATCCAGCCATTCGACCTGCGGATGCGCGTTCTGCGAGGTGAGTATCTCGATCTGGTCGCCGGTGTGTATCTCCGCATACAGCGGCGTGATCTTGTAATTGACCTTGGCCCCGATCGCCCGGTTACCGATCTTCGAGTGGATTTCATAGGCGAAGTCCAGTACCGTGGCCCCTTTCGGCATCGTTTTGGATTCCCCGTTCGGCGTGAATACCACGATCTCGGATACCTGCAGGTTCAGTTTAAAATTATCCATGAACTCCACGGCATCTTCCGACGGGCTGTTCAACGCCTCCCTGAGCTGCGCCAGCCATTGATCCAATTCGTTATCTCCGCCTACCTCTCCCCCGCCCTTTCCTTCCATCTTGTATTTCCAGTGCGCCGCAAAACCGCGCTCCGCAATCTCGTCCATCCTTACCGAACGGATCTGCACCTCGACCCAAATCCCCTCCGGCCCCATGACCGTACAATGTAGCGCCTCGTATCCATTGGCTTTCGGAATATTGACCCAGTCCCGGATTCGATCCGGCTTGGGCTTGTATATATCTGTAATCAAGGAATATACATGCCAGCATTGCGATTTTTCCGGGATCAGCGGCGAGGGCTTGAAGACGATCCGGATGGCGAACAGGTCGTAAATTTCTTCAAACGAGACCTGTTTGCGTTTCATCTTCTTCCAGATCGAATAGACCGACTTGACCCGTCCCGAGATCTCGAATTCGATGTTGTTTTCCTTGAGTTTCTCGATGATCGGCGGGTTGAATTTCTCGATGAATTGCAGCCGCTGCGGCTCCGTATCGGCCAGTTTCTGCTTGATCTGGTTGTACTCGTCCGGGAAACGGTATTTGAGGCTCAAATCCTCGAACTCGGTCTTGATCGTATACAGCCCCAACCGATGGGCCAGCGGTGCAAAGAGGTAGATCGTCTCCGAAGCGATCTTCATCTGCTTGTGCTTGGGCATGGCCCCCAGCGTCCGCATATTGTGCAGCCGGTCGGCGATCTTGATCAGACAGACCCGTATATCGTCAGACAGTGTCAGGAGCATTTTTTTGAAATTCTCCGCCTGCTTGGAAATATCCTGTGAGAAAGCCCCTTCTAATTTGGTCAGCCCGTCCACCATCGAGGCCACTTTGGCTCCGAAACGATGTTCGATGTCCTCGACCGTATAATCCGTATCCTCCACCACATCATGCAGCAAAGCGGCCATCACCGACTTCACCCCTAATCCGATCTCCACCACCACGATCCGGGCCACTGCCAGCGGATGGGTGATATACGGTTCGCCCGAATGCCGTTTCACCCCCTTATGCGCTTCATTGGCAAAATAGAATGCCTGCCGGATCCGGTCGTAATCCTCCTCGCTTTTGCATATAGGCGCACAACGCTCCAGCAACTCGTCGAATTGCTGCTGGACCATCAATTCATCTTTATCGTAACTTTCCGCCGCCGGCTTCCTTTCCGCCCCCGCCAATCCGGCAGGAACGGTCAGAACTGCTCCGGAGGAAGGGCTCGAGTCTGACATAATTCGCGTTTTTCGACACCCAAGATATAATTTTTCCGGGAATAATTCGTCACTCTGCCGTAAAAAAAACGGGCATTCGTTATAAAATGAATGCCCGCCGATGAATCTGAGCAGAAAAATGTCCGATTACTCCGCCGCATTGTCGAAAGCCGCCCGCACCTTTGCCTCCAACTCTTCGGCCAGTGCGGTATCCTGCATCAGCAGGTTTTTGACCGCATCGCGTCCCTGCGCCAATTTCCGGTCGCCATACGAGAACCACGAACCACTCTTCTTGATGATATTGAATTCCACGCCCCAGTCGATAATCTCGCCGATTTTGGAAATCCCTTCGCCGAAAACGATATCGAACTCGGCCCGTCTGAACGGCGGCGCCATTTTGTTTTTCACGACTTTGACTTTCGTGCGGTTCCCCGTCGCCTCCTCGCCGTCCTTCACCGCCGCCCCTTTGCGAACATCGATCCGGATCGACGCATAGAATTTCAGGGCATTCCCCCCCGTGGTGGTTTCCGGATTGCCGAACATCACGCCGATTTTCTCGCGCAGCTGGTTGATAAAGATGCACAGCGTATTGGTTTTGCTGATGCTCGAGGTCAGCTTGCGCAACGCCTGCGACATCAATCTGGCCTGCAAGCCCACCTTGGCATCCCCCATTTCGCCTTCGATCTCGGCTTTCGGGGTCAACGCAGCCACCGAGTCGATCACCACGATGTCAATCGCACTCGAACGGATCAAATGGTCGGCAATCTCCAGCGCCTGCTCTCCGTTATCCGGTTGCGAGATCAGCAGGTTATCCACATCGACGCCTAATTTTTCGGCATAAAACCGGTCGAAAGCATGTTCGGCATCGATAAACGCGGCAATGCCGCCCGCTTTCTGCGCCTCGGCGATCGCGTGAATCGCGAGGGTCGTCTTCCCCGACGATTCCGGCCCGTAAATCTCCACGATCCTCCCCCGCGGATACCCGCCGATCCCCAGCGCATGGTCCAACCCGATCGATCCCGACGATATGACCGGCACATCGGCTACCACATGGTCGCTCATACGCATAATGGTTCCTTTGCCGAAATCTTTTTCGAGCTTATCCATCGCCGCCTGAAGCACCTTGAGCTTCTCGGCCGGAATCTCCGGTCTTTTTGGGGCGGCTGCCTTTTCCGTTCCCGCCGCCTTAGCCGCCGGGGCTTTTTCTTTTTCTTCTGCCATTCTTTTATTCTGTAATCTAAATTGTTATTGATTTACCGATCCTCGTATGCCTCGAGTATCTGCCCGAAATGATCCTTGGTATTCACCTTTTCAAACACTTTTTCAATTACGCCGTCCGTACCTATGATAAATGTAGTACGCAGCATCCCCATATAAGTCCGCCCCATAAAGCGTTTTTCACCCCACGTCCCATAGGCCTCCGCAACGGCATGGTCGGCATCGACCAACAGCGTAAACGGCAGTTCCTGTTTTTCGATGAACCGCCGGTGCGAGGCCGCGCTGTCCCCGCTCACCCCCAGCACCACAAACCCGCGTTCCAGCAGTTCGTGATACCCGTCCCTGAGTGAACAAGCTTCTGCCGTACATCCCGGCGTATTATCTTTCGGGTAAAAATAAAGTATGACTTTTTTTCCGCAGCCCAGCACACCGTGGAGTGTGACGGGTTCGCCATTTTGATCCGATGCCGTAAAATCCGGCGCCTTGTCCCCTGCTTTCAACATCGTATATTAGGTATTTTGCATGTCCATTTCTTTAGCTCTCGCCCCCGCAAACCGAGTTCGAGCCTTATACTACCGTTTACTTGAACGGCGAGTCCGGTTCCTTCGCCATATGGTTGTAGTACAACCTGTCCAGCCACCCCGGCGCCCAGAATTTCAGAATCCGCGTCGCCTTGCCGTCGAAATCCATCAACAAGGTTCGTTTGCGTTTGGCGATAGCCCGCACGATCCGTTCCGCCGCCTCGTCCGCCGTCATCATCTTGCCCTCCTCGCGCGGCGACCTCCCCTGCTGCGATCCGTCCGCCGTAAGCGCCGCGAACCGCACGTTGGAAGCCGTAAATCCCGGCGCCACGATCAAGACATGCACCCCTTTCTTCAAATTCTCGATCCGCACCGTCTCCAACAGCCCCTGCATCGCATACTTCGACGCCGAATATCCCGTCCTCCCCGGCAAGCCGTGGAATCCCGCCACCGACGAAATCCCCACGATCGACCCGCGCGAAGCCTGTATGTAAGGCAGCGCATATTTCGTGCAGTAGACACATCCCCAGAAATTGGTATCCATCAACCGCCGCAAGACATCCAAGTCCACCTCATCAAATAAAGCCCGCATCGAAATCCCGGCATTATTGACCAGCACGTCGATCCGCCCGAAAGCATCCACTCCCGCCTGAATCAAGCGTTTGCAGTCCTCTTCCCGCGAAACATCGCACTGTACCGCCAAAGAGCGCACCGGCAAAGAAGCGACCACCGCCTCCAACTTGTCCATCGACCTCGCCCCCGCCACCACATGCGCCCCCCTGGCCGAGAAACTGCGCGCCAGCGCCGCGCCGATCCCCGACGAAGCCCCCGTCACCACCACCACCTTGTCCTTAAAATCCATCATAGCCTTATTTTACATTCATTATGCCCTGATTTTCAACCCGTCGTAAGCCGGAAAAACACCTTTCGGCAGAACCCGCAGCAAATCTTCGTACCGTCCCAACTGGTGCGAGATATGCGTCAGGTACGCCCTCCCCGGCCCCGCCGCCTCAATCACCGCCAACGCTTCGTCCAACGTAAAATGCGAAATGTGTTTCTCCCGCCGCAACGCATTGATCACCAGTACATCCACCCCCCTGAACTTGTCAATCTCCGCCGGCTCGATCGCATTCATATCCGTCAGGTAAGCGATATTCCCGATCCGAAACCCCAGCACAGGCAATCGGTAATGCATCCCGCGAATCGGCACCACCCGCACCCCGTGCACCTCGAACGCCTCCGCAGGAGAGAGAATCGGATGCAACACCACTTCCGGCACCCCCGGATACTTCGGTTCCGTGAAGGCATAGTCGAACACCCGCCGCAAAGTCTCCTCGACCCGCGGCTCGCACCACACGTCCACCGGCCGCTGCATCACGTAGTTGAACCCCCGTACATCGTCCATCCCTCCCACATGATCCATATGCCCGTGGGTGTACAAAATGCCGTCGATTTTCCCGACATGCTCGCGCAGCATCTGATACCTGAAATCCGGCCCCGTGTCGATCACGATCCGCACTCCGCTATCCGTCGTCACTAACACCGACGACCGCAGCCGACGATCCCGCGCATCCCCCGACCTGCAAACCTCACAGTCGCAACCGATCATCGGCACCCCTTGCGAGGTGCCGGTTCCCAGAAAAGTCAATTCCGTCATCGCAGTCCAAGCCTCCCCCCTACTAATCCCGTCAAACCAGCTTCAACTCCCGTTTGATCCGTTCGATCTTCTCGCCCAACTGCGCATTGACCGCATCATAAGCCGCAACATCCGAGAGCGGTTCCCGCACCCCGAAGTAGAACTTGATCTTCGGTTCCGTCCCGGAAGGCCGGATCGACACGATCGTCGAGTCCTCCGTCACGAATTGAAGCACGTCCGACTTCGGCAGATGATCCATCGCCTCCCGAACCCCCTTGACCACTTTATACTGCCCCTGGTAATCCCGCACTTCGACCACCGGCGAACCGCCCAACTCTTTCGGCGGCTGATTCCGGAGATCGACCATCATCTGCCGGATCTCCTGCTGCCCCTCCTTCCCCTTGCGCACCACCGACACCAAGCCTTCCTTGAAGAATCCGTACTTCACATAGATCGCCTTGAGCAAATCCAAGAGCGACCCTTTCCCCGTATGTTTCGCCCACGCCGCACATTCGGCCACCATCGAAGCGCTCGCCACCGCATCCTTGTCCCGCACCGAGTCCCCGATCAAATAGCCGTAGCTTTCTTCCCCCCCCCCGATAAACTGTTTCTTCCCCTCATTCTCCCGAATCACCGCCGCGATGAACTTGAATCCCGTCAGCACGTCATAGCATTCCACCCCAAACGAAGCTGCAATCCGCGCAATGAGTTCCGTCGTCACAATGGTCTTCACCACGAACTCCTTACCCTCGCCCGGATGCAACCGTCCGAGCTCTTTCCACCGTTCCAACAGATAATAAGTAAGCAGCGTCCCCGTCTGGTTCCCGTTCAGCAACAGCATCCCGCCCCCTTCAGTCTGCGCCTGCCGCACCGCGATCCCGATCCGGTCGGCATCCGGGTCGGTCGCAATGACCAAATCCGCCCCCGTGGCATCCGCCTTCGCTATCGCCAGTTTCAACGCCGACGGTTCCTCCGGATTCGGCGACACCACCGTCGGGAAATTCCCGTCATTGACATCCTGTTCCGGCACATGGATCACATTCCGGAACCCGTACCTCGCCAACGAAGCCGGCACTAACCGCACCCCCGTCCCATGTATCGGAGTATAGACGATCCCCATCCCTTCATTCGCCCGCACCGCCTCCGGCGACAGCGACAGCCCCGCAATCCTATCCAGATAAGCCCGATCGACCTCCTCGCCGATCATAACAATACGCCCTCCGGCCGTCTCCGCCCCCGAAAAGCGAACCTGCGAAACATCCTCGATCTTATTGACCTCCTCGATAATATTGACATCGTGCGGCGCAATCACCTGCGCCCCGTCGTTCCAATAGGCCTTATACCCGTTGTATTCCTTCGGATTGTGCGACGCCGTCACCACCACCCCGCTCATACAATGCAAGTACCGGATGGCAAAGCTAAGCTCCGGCGTCGGCCGCAGCGCATCGAACAGATAGACCGTAAACCCGTTCGCCGCAAACACCTCTGCCGTGGTCTTCGCAAACAGGTCGCTGTTGTTCCTGCAATCATGCGCCACCGCCACCGAAATCCCCCCTGCGATCTTCGCCTCTGCCGGGAAAGATTTCTTGAGGTAGTTCGCCAACCCCTGCGTCGCCATCCCCACCGTATAGACATTCATCCGGTTGGTTCCCACCCCCATAATCCCCCGCAAACCGCCCGTCCCGAATTCCAGCGTCTGATAAAACGATTCCGTCAGCTCCTTCGGATCGCTCTCCATCATCCGCCGCACCTCCGCCTTAGTCTCCGCATCGAACCCGCCGTCGAGCCACTGCTGCGCGCGTTGCGCCACGATTTTGTCCACCTTGTTTTCCATATCCGTTCCGAGTTTTACGTTAGTACTATGAGTTGTCGTCAAACCCCGCCGTTCGTCTTGACAAATTTAACACTTTTATTCGGATAGACAACCCCTCTTTTCCGAGTTCCGTCCGACCGCATTTCCACGTGCCGCCGCGACCGCTGTCGCCGCCAGTCGATCCGGCCGATTCCAACCCTTTGGCCCACAACGACAAGCAACATAAAAATAATCGGAACAATCTGATAATAAGTATAATAAAAAATTTATCCGCATGAAAGATTCACCCGACAAACCCTAAACCGGCTTATACCAAACGGTTGCTTCGGAAGGCCCGAAATTGTATAATCAAACATTCCGAAAAAACAATCCCGATGTGTTTTTTTTATTCCGATTTATTCCACACTTTTGTACGACCGAAACGGGCGAATCGCCTTTTTCGGGGGGTGTAAAATTATCGAATGGAATAAATGGCCTCCGGCGAAATTTTAGACGAAAGATACGATGCTATTTGGCAGAATTGCCTGAGTCTGATCAAAAACCAGACTTCGGAAGATGAATTCGTCAAATGGTTCAAACCCATGGTGCCGCTGAGCTTCGATGGGGAGAACCTTCGTATCCGTGTCCCGGACCAGCGCCATGTCCAGTACATCGAGCAGAATTACATCTCGATGCTGCGGCCGATCATCCGCGAGGAGTTCGGGGTGAAAACCCGGCTGCACTACGCTATTCCGAACGGGGCGCCTGCCGGACGGCAGCAGACCGGCGGCATGAACGCTTCTTTATATAGCCAGACGAATACCTCTACGATAAAGAATCCTTTCATCATTCCGGGGATCAAAAAAGTCACGTTCGACTCGCAACTGAATCCGGAACTGACGTTCGCAAATCATATCGAGGGGGACTGCAACCGGCTGGCCAGGTCGGCGGGGATTTCCATTAGCGTGGCGCCGGGGAAGACGTCTTTCAATCCGCTGTTCATCTATGGCAATTCGGGGCTGGGGAAAACCCATATCGCGCAGGCGATCGGACTGGCTGTCAAAGAGCGGGATCCGGAATGCAAGGTGCTGTATGTGAGTTCCAACCGATTCCAGAATCAGTTCCAGACAGCGGCTTGGCGGGGAGAACTGAACGACTTTATCCAATTCTACCAGATGATCGACGTCTTGATTATCGACGATATTCAGGAACTGGCGGGGAAGCCGGGGACACAGAATATATTTTTCAATATTTTCAGCCATCTGCGGATGCTGGGGAAACAGCTCATCCTTACTTCGGACCGGCCGCCGGTGGAACTGACCGATATTGAAGAACGGCTGATTACCAGATTTAAGTGGGGATTGTCGGCGCAGCTCACAGCGCCGGATTTGGCGACCAAAGTCGGGATTATACGGCATAAGTGCAGGAAGATGGGGCTGGAAGTCGAGGACGATGTGGTGCAATTCCTGGCACAGAATATCAAAGCGAATGTACGGGAGATCGAGGGGGCGTTGACCTCATTGGAAGCGCATTCGAGGTTGCTGGGGAAACGGATCACGCTCGATTTGACGAAGAGTGTGATGCGGGATATTGTGCGGATCGAAACGAAAGAGATTACGGTCGATTCGATTATCGAACTGACCTGCTCGACGCTCAAGGTGGAGCGGGATGTGCTGCTGTCGGCGAAACGGACGCGCGAAGTGGCGCAGGCGAGACAGATTGCGATGTACCTGTGCAAACAACATACGAAGACGCCGCTGGCAGGAATCGGGGCGGCGTTGGGGGGGAAGAACCATGCGACGGTCTTGCATGCTTGCAAAACGATTCCGAACTTGATCGAGACCGACAAGATTATTCGGCAACAGGTCGAAGAAATCGAACGGCGGTTGCGATAGGGGCTGTTTTTCAGGTGCGGCAAATAATATGCGATTTTACACCCAAAACCCGTGCTGCATCGGTGTGGCACGGGTTTTGTATTTAGCTTAATCGACGCTTCAACTCACAGGTCTGGGAGGCCTCGAAAGTCTCCTCACCCGTGGCAAGTAAGCGCCGATTCAACTTGTCATCAGTAGTCATAACTTCACTCTGTACACCATACGGAGCTTGAATGTATGGTACGATGAAAGCCAAAAGGGGACGTGGGTCCCCTTTTTTATTCGCGATTCTATACTTTATTGTAACCCGCATTTTTGGGGGGCATTTTTTCGGCTCGCGCCGGTTCCGACTTTTATAGGAGTGGCCTCTGTCCCAAAAGATCGGTGGCCGGCAGGCCCGGCTCGAGTGCCGAGCCGGAAGTTTCATCGGCGGTAGCTCCGGTTCCAGTGCGGGAATATTTCTTTGTTCTATTCTATTCTATCGCCGAAAAACTTCTCCCCATCCAGCTGCACAAAATCGGCACAATCCCAAATCAGCCGTATCGTCCTGTTCCCCAAACCCAAAGAGACCGCAATATCCTCCAGATTAACCAGATAATCCTTCTGTCTGGCATCCCCGCCAAAAATTTTCCGAAAGCGGTTCAATTCATTCCGGCACTCCGCATCCCCCTCTGCCAAACGAGACATCCGATCGCATTGATTTCGGAAATCCGAGAAATAGGCATATACCCCTTTCACCGGCAATTCGATTCGATCCAGCTCGACACCCCCACAGAAACGTACGCCGCACAATGCAGCCTGACGAAACGAAACACCCTCCATTCGGTTTTTCCTCCTTTTCTTCGTCTCTTTTTCCCTCGTTGCGAACACACAATTCGAAACTCTGCCAATAAAGACAGCGCCGTCAAAATACGACCGACCGAAATCCACCGCTTCAAAATCGCAATGGATAAAAGTGCAATCATAAAACTCGCAGCATCCCACCGCCCGCAGTTTCACCTCCTGAAACAGACAGTGTTCGTACACCGACGGTTTCCCTCCATCCCCCATGCCAAACTCTGTCGTATTCGTCCGCACAAAATCGCAATATTCGAACCGGCATCCGCAATCACGCACGCCGGTCAAGTCAGCCTCCGTGAAATCGCACTCGCAGAATCTTTTTCTACGCCACCGCGCTCCTCTGCCCCGACAGCTAAAATCGGCTCTGCCGAACTGACCCATAATAAAATCTTCATCTCGAGAGATTTTCATCTCTTTGCCCTCAAAGTTCCCAAATAACATATCATCCAATATTTATATTACGCCAACCGTGTTTCCCGGCTGTTACATTTACGGAATTTCCGGCATTTCCTTTTCCTCCGTTGATATGAGGTTGGTGTCGAATATAATCAACGCTTCAACTCGCCCCACGACCTTCCCACCGGCGGCAAGTAAGCTCAACATAAACTTCTCATAGTCATTGTACACTCTCTGCTGTCTTCAACGTATATATATGTGACTTTCGGTCGCGCGGGCCGCATCCCTGCCCGGAGCCAGCGAGGGCGGAACCGAACGCAGAAAGGTTGCAGCCCTTCGCCGGGGGTGGCTCCGGGCTGGCCGCTGACGCGGGAACAGATCGTCCATGAATTGTACACTAAAAATTCAACGTGTTCAGTCTCGCGCCCCCACTGCGCGAACAAAACGAACTTGCATGCACTGCCGAGCCGCGAAGAAAAAGAGACCGAAAGTCCCCAAAAGGACAGGGGATACAAACAATCGAACAGTTTATTTAAAATAGACGAAGAAGCCCCACGGCGGCAGATAAAAATGCACATGCGAGCGCAAAAGCGCAAGTTCCGGCGAACCGATCTGCCGGAACGAACCGTTGAAATCCTCATCATAGAGCTCGAAATCCGCATGATCCGGAGAGAGATTGAACAGCCCCATCACCACCGAATCCCCCACCCTGCGTTTGATAGCAAAGACCTTGTCTGACAGCGAATTATCCATCGCATACACATCCCCCCCGCAAAGCCCCCCCCGCAAAGCCACGTGAGAGTGCCTCAATCCATTCAGTTCCCGATAAAAAGCCTCCCACCCGTTATTTCCCAGCCCGCTCCAGTCGATCCGATCCTTGTCGAAAAAAGCCAGCTTCCGATCCGAACCCGCCTCCTGACCGTTGTAAATCAGCGGCATACCCGGCAGCAGGTACGTCAGCGCCGCCATCTGCCTCACCGCCGCCCCGAACCGCACGAACTCCGACCCATTCCACGAATTTTCGTCATGATTCGACGTAAACCGCATCCGCAACGCATCCATCGGATAAGCCTCCCCCTCCCGCAACAACCGTTCGCGCAGCACCGCCGCCGGCGCAGAGACCTTATTCTGAGCCACATCCACCATCAGATGATGCACCTCCCAGGAATACGTCGCATCGAACGCCACCCGGTGAAACTCCGGCCCCTCCGCCTCCGCCAGCATGAACAACCCGCGCGAGCGAGCCTCCATAAACGCCGCCAACTCCGGCACACACGCATCCCAAAACCCGATCGGCTCCAGCATCGCCATATCCACCCGAAAACCGTCGATCGCCGTTTCGCGCAGCCAGAACAGCATCGCCTCCACCATCCCCCGCCTCATCGCCGGATTGTCGTAGTCCAGCTGCGCCGTATCCGTCCAGTCGTACGGCGTCGCGATCTCCCCCGTCTCCGGGTCACGCTTGTACCACTCCGGATGAGCCTCGACCCATACCGCATCGCGCGACGTATGATTCGGCACCCAGTCCAGAATCACCCGCATCCCCAGCCCATGCACCGCCTCCACCAACTGCCGGAACTCGTCGAACGTTCCGAACTCCGGATTCACCCCGCAGTAGTCCCGCACCGCATAGTAACTCCCCAGCGTCCCCTTCCGCCGCTCCACCCCGATCGGATAGATCGGCATCAGCCAAAGAATATCCACCCCCAACGCCCTGAGCCTCGGCAACTGCGCACGAACCGCCGCGAACGTCCCCTCCGGCGAGAACTGCCGCACATTCAACTCGTAGATCACCGCATCGTATGCCCACTCCGGATGCCGCTTGCACGCCTGCGGCCGACAACGGTACAACAATTCTCCCATATGATCACCCGATTTTTACATAAACCTCTTTATTTCCAATACGATACAGAGTTTCCCCTATCGCAATCTCCGCCTCGATCCCATTGGTCGAAGCCATCCGCACCTCGCCCGCCCCGATTTCGAACCGCAGGATCGCCCCCCGATAATGGAGTTCAAACCCTAAGGAGCTCCACCCCTCCGGCAGCCGCGGCGCCACATGCAGCCGCCCGTCCGCTCCGACCCGCACCCCGCCGAACCCTTCGATCACCGAAAGCCACGACCCCGCCATACTCGTAATATGCAACCCCTCGTGCACCTCCCGGTTATAGTCGTCCAAATCCAGCCGCGCCGTCCGCAGGTAAAGCTCATAAGCCCGTTCGGAACGCCCCGTCAGCGACGCGAGAATCGAATGCACGCACGGCGACAAAGAGGATTCGTGCACCGTCCGCGGCTCGTAAAAGTCGAAATTCCGCGCAATCGTCTCCCGATCGAACTGTTCCTGAAAGAAATAGAGCCCCTGCAACACATCCGCCTGCTTGATGAAACAGCTCCGCAGGATCCGGTCCCACGACCAGTGTTGATTGATCGGGCGCTGCTCCGCCGGAATATCCGCCGCCCGGAGCTGCTCCTTGTCCATGTACCCCTCCTGCTGGAGAAAGATAGTCTCTCCCGCCTCATTCACAGCAAGTTCCGGCAGAAACATTCTGTCCGCCACCGCATGCCACCGCGCAAATTCATCCTCGTCGGCATTCAGCCCCGCCGCCGCAACGATGCGCCGGTAATCCGCCGGACAATGCCCCCTCACCCACTCCGCCGCCTCGATCGCGTACCGCAGGCACCAACATGCCAAGTAATTGGTATACCAATTGTTATTGACATTGTTTTCATACTCGTTCGGCCCCGTCACCCCGAGAATGACGTACCGCCTCTTCGCCGCAGAGAACGTCGCCCGCTGCGCCCAGAACCGGGCAATCCCGATCAAAACCTCCAATCCCCCCTGCACTAAATAGTCCCGCCGCCCCGTATAGCGACAGAAATTGTAGATCGCATAAGCGATCGCCCCGTTGCGGTGAATCTCCTCGAAGGTAATCTCCCATTCGTTGTGGCACTCCTCGCCCGTCATCGTCACCATCGGGTAGAGCGCCGCACCGCCCGAAAATCCCAGTTTCGCCGCATTTTCGATCGCCTGAGGCAGCTGCCGATAGCGATACAGCAGCAGCTGCCGCGCCACCTCCTCGCCGCAAGTCGCCAAGTAGAACGGCAGACAATACGCCTCCGTATCCCAATAGGTACTCCCTCCGTATTTTTCCCCCGTAAAACCTTTCGGCCCCACATTGAGCCGGCTGTCCCGCCCCGTATAAGTCTGCAACAGCTGGAAAATGCAGAACCGAATCCCCTGCTGGGCCCGATCATCGCCGCCGATCGCCACATCCGCCCCTTTCCATCGTTCTGCCCACGCCTTCTCGTGTGCCGCCAGCACCGCGTCGAATCCCGCACCGCAAGCCCGGTCGGCCACAGAACAGGCCGCGATCTCCAACTCCGAAACCGGATGGTTCAGCGACGACGCCACCCCCACGAACTTCCCGACCGCCAACGTCTCGCCGACTGCCAAAGTCGTTGTGAACCGTTCCGCCACCCGCTCCCCTGCCGAAATATTTTCCCCCGCCAAACTCCCCGCCGCACAAGAAACCGCTACCCGCTGCCCCCAGCAGACCTCGAACCCCGTCTTCCGCGTCCGCATCGTCAGCGCACGGCCGTCCCGATCCAAAGAGACCAGCTCCCAGAATTTTTCGTCATAATTGGCATCCGCATTCCGCACATCGCCCTCGACGAAAACCGTCGCCTCGACATCGACCTCCCCCCCGTCAAGCAGCGTCAGCCGGTAGGAGACCGCCCCCAACTCCGGTTGCGCCATCGACACGAGCCGCCTCGCCTCGACCGCCACCCGCACTCCACTCTTCGGCCATACGGCGACAAACGCCCGCGTCAGCAATCCCCGCCGCATATCGAGTTCCCGCCGAAAATCCTCGACCCGGCAAGCCGACAAGTCCAAGCATTTCCCTCCGATATGGAAATCCACCCCCGGCCAAAACGCCGAGTTGAGCACTTTGGCGAAATACTCCGGATAGCCGTTTTTCCACCACCCGACCCGCGTCTTGTCCGGGTAAAACACCCCTCCGATATAATTTCCCTGCAAAGTCTCCCCGCCGAAATATTCTTCAAAGTTCGCCCGTCCGCCCATCGCCCCGTTCCCGATGCTGAAAAGACTCTCGGAGGCCATACAGGTCCGCCCGTCCTTTGCGTCGAATCCTGTTTCCACGATCTTCCACGGATCGATTTCCAATCTGCGATCACTCATTGGCTTTGATACTAAGTCGTTTTTCAATTTCCCACCACGAAATCCCGGCGAATCCCGGAATCACGAAGTCCGCTTCGCGCAAAATGTCCGGATTTCCGATCCCCACACTATACATTCCTCCGGCCCTCGCCGCTTCGATCCCCGCCGCCGCATCCTCGAATACCACGCACTGCGTCGGAAACAGATCGCCGCCCAGCAAAGAAGCGCACTTCAAGAACACTTCCGGATCGGGTTTCGTCCGGGTCACCATCGTCCCGTCCACCACCGTGTCGAACAAATCCCTGATTTTCAACCGGTCGAGAATAATCCCCGTATTCCGGCTGGCCGACCCCAGCGCGGTCCGCACCCCCGCCGCACGCACCTGTTCCAAAAACGAGAGTACGCCTGGCAGTATCTCGTCGGGTGTCATCCGGGAAATATATTCCACGTACCATTCGTTTTTCTGCGCGGCCATCTCCTCTTTCCGCCCTTCCGTAAACGCACTGCCGCCGAATCCCCCCACTTCCAACAGAATCTCGAGTGACTGCATCCGGCTCACTCCTTTCAGCCGTTCGTTATCGGCTTCGGTGAACTCGAATCCTAATTCCGCTGCCAACCGCCGCCAGGCCTGGTAATGGTATTTCGCGGTATCGACGATCACGCCGTCCATATCGAAAATCGCCGCACAAATCATAATTTCTCTATTTTAGCGTAGGTTTATTGTACGTGCATGGGAGGGTACTGTTCTCTTTGTGAACAAAGAGAACCAGAAAAACTTTTTGAGATGCTAACGCATCTCTTGAACCTGCCGGATACCCTTGTTTTTGATCTTTTTGGGGTGTGAGCAATAGCGGGCATAAGGCATAGTACTCAATGGCCCGCTATTGCCACGCCCCAAAGAAAGTTCAATGCCAAAGGACTGCGGAGCCTAAGGAGTAGCGCAGCTATCTGAAAGTTTCTTTGGTTCTTTCTTTTCAAAGAAAGAACGGTTCCATCCGGCACAGGGCAATATAAACCTACGGTTAATTAGCAGAATATTTGCGATTTGCGGTCACATAAGTCCCCGCCAGTAACCGAACCGTCAGTATACGAACAAGGTTCCCGCAGTTGCAGCGGGAACCTTATTCAGGACAAAAGCCATGCAATTTTTTACAGCAGTTTGCCGAGTTTTTCCGCCAGTGCCGCTTTGGTCGTCGCCCCGACCTGCTTGTCCACCACCTGTCCCCCCTTGACGAAAATGATAGTCGGAATATTCCGGATAGAGAATTGTGACGCGATCTCATCGTTCGAGTCCACATCGCACTTCCCGATAACAGCCCGATCGGCATACTCCGCCGCCAGTTCTTCCACAATAGGCCCCACCATCCGGCACGGTCCGCACCATTCCGCCCAGAAGTCGATCACCACCGGTTTGTCCGACGCCAGAATTTCCTTGAAGTTGGCCGAATTGATCTCTAATGCCATAACACGTTTCTATTTAAAAAGTTATCGAATGGAGATTTAGTTTCCGTCCCATGCAAAAAGCATACAAATCTAATCAATTAATCCGGTATTTGAAACCGTAATCGTCCAACAGACCCACCACCTGCGGATTGAGTTCGACTTTCGGCGTCCGCGTCCGCAAGGCCACCTTGACCCCGCTCGCCGGGTCGAAGATATGGAACAGCAGCGACACCGGCCCCGCCGAAGCCGCCGCCGTACTCGACAAGTCGGCGATGAACCCCGTCGATAAGTCCTGCACCGGGATCGTCACCACCAGCTCCCGAATGTCGTTTTCCATCACCTCCGCCAGACTTTTCATGCTCTTGACGACGACCTCCATCTCGCCCGGCCGGAATCGGCTGGCCTGCACGCGCCCTTTGATGAGTATCGAGTTCTGTTCAAAGCAGAACGAATGGAAAGTCTCCCAATCCTTGCTCCACAGCGTGAAAGTATGGCTTCCGCTGAAATCCTCGATCGTGAACCGCCCGTACGGTTTTCCCGTCTTCGTCGTGAGGTACTGCGCCGAAGTGACCATCCCCGCCACCGTGAAATCGCGCTCGCGCATCGACGAGAGGTCATCCAACTCGCTGACCGTATTGGAACAATACTTCTCGATCAGGATCCGGTAGTCGTCCAGCGGATGCGACGAAAGATAGATCCCCACCACCCCCTTTTCCTTTTCCAGCGTTTCGAGTTTGCCCCACGTCTCCGCACTCGGAATCTCCGGTTTCTGCACCATCACCCCCGACATCATCTCCCCGAACAGGCTGTTCTGGTTCTGCGCCCGTTCCGCCTGCACCAAACTCCCGTAACGAATGAGCAACTCGATGAACGACGCCCCTTTATTATCCAGCGCAAAGAACTGGCTCCGGTGGAACGGCGCGATCGAATCCAACGCCCCCGCCAAGGCCAGACATTCGATATTCTTCTTATTGACCGTCTGCAAATTGACCCGCTCCACGAAGTCGAAAATATCCTTAAAGTCGCCATTGGCTTTCCGCTCGTCCAGGATCGCCTGCACCGCATTTTCCCCTAATCCTTTGATCCCGCCCATCCCGAAGCGGATGTTCTGTTCGCTGTCCACCGAAAAGTGATGCCGGCTTTTATTGACATCCGGCCCCTTGACCGGCGCCCCCATCCGCTTGCACTCGTCCATGAAGAAGCTGATCTTCTTGATATCCGACAGGTTCCGGCTCAGCAGCGCCGCCATGAATTCCGCCGGATAGTGCGCCTTGAGGTACGCCGTCTGGTACGACACGTAGGCATAGCACGTCGAGTGCGACTTATTGAACGCATACGACGCGAACGCCTCCCAGTCGCTCCAAATCTTCTCGCACACCGCCCGGTCGTGCCCCTTGGCCACCGCTCCGTCCAGAAAATCCCCTTTCATCTTGTCCAGCACGTCCTTTTTCTTCTTCCCCATCGCTTTCCGCAGCGTGTCGGCCTGCCCTTTGGTAAACCCGGCCAGCTTCTGCGAAAGGAGCATCACCTGCTCCTGATAGACCGTAATCCCATAGGTATCCTCCAGATATTCCGCCATATCCGGCAAATCATACGTGATCGGCTCCCGCCCCTGCTTCCGCGCAATGAAGTTCGGGATGTATTCCATCGGCCCCGGCCGGTACAGGGCGTTCATGGCGATCAAGTCCTCGAACCGGTTCGGTTGCAATGCCCTCAGGTGTTTTTTCATCCCCGGCGATTCAAACTGGAACAGCCCGGTGGTCTCCCCATTGGAATAGAGCTCGAAAGTCTTCTTGTCGTCTAACGGTATGGCATCTATATCCAGGTCGATCCCTTTGGATTCCTTGATATTCTGCACGGCGTCCTTGATAATCGACAAAGTCTTGAGCCCGAGGAAGTCCATCTTGATCAGCCCCGCATCTTCGACCAAGCTCCCTTCGTACTGCACCACGAACAGTTCCGCATCCTTCGCTGTAGAGATCGGCGCGAACTTTTCGAGGTCGTCCTGCCCGATGATGATCCCGCAGGCATGCACCCCGGTCTGCCGCACCGACCCCTCGAGCTTCTCCGCATACCGCAGCGTATCCCGAATCAGCGGATTGTCCGAGTTCCGCTCCGCCGCCAGCTCCGGCACCTCCTTGTAAGCCTTTTCGAGGGTCGTCCCCGGTTTTTCGGGCACCATTTTCGACAGCCGGTCGCTCTCCGCCAACGGCAGCTTCTGCACCCGCGCCACATCCTTGATCGCAGACTTCGCCGCCATCGTCCCGAAAGTAATGATGTGCGCCACCCGCTTCTGCCCATACTTCTGCACCACGTAGTGCATCACGTCTTCGCGTCCGTCTTCGTCGAAGTCGATGTCTATATCGGGCAGCGAAATCCGCTCCGGATTCAGAAAACGTTCAAACAGCAGGTCGTATGCGATCGGGTCGATATTGGTAATTTTCAGACAATATGCCACCACCGATCCCGCCGCCGATCCCCTGCCCGGCCCCACCGAGACCCCGATCTCCCGCGCCGCCCGAATGAAATCCCACACGATCAGGAAATACCCCGGGAACCCCATCCATTCGATGGTTTTGAGCTCGAAGTCGATCCGTTCCCTGATCGCCTCCGTCAGCTTATCCCCCGAATACCGCCGCTCCGCCCCCTGCCACACGATATGCCGCAGGTACAAGTATTGCCTTGCCGTCAAAAGCAGCTCCGCCGCCTGTTCCCCCAACGCCTCGATCTCCGCCTCGGAATGGCAGGCGTTCACCCGCGCCGTGACAGAGGCCAGCTCCTCCGGTTTGTCCTTGTATATCTTCCCTAACCCCACTCCGATCGACTCCTTGAGCGGCGCGAGTTCCACCACGAAATCATCCGGCAAAAGGAAGTTCGGCATGTACGGTTTGTGGCTCAGCGAATACTCTTCGACTTTGTCCACAATCTCCTGCGTGGTCGCCAACGCTTCCAAGTGATCCGGAAACAGGGCGGCCATCTCGTCATAGCTCTTCAAATACTCTTGTCCCGTATACCGCATCCGCTGCGGGTCGTCCAAATCGCGCCCCGTACTGAGGCAGATCAGCCGGTCGTGCGCTTCGGCGTCTTCCGCCAGAATATAGTGCACGTCGTTGGTCGCAATGTATTTGATTCCGTACTTTGCCGCTAATTTCAGCAGGGCCTTATTGACGGTCACCTGATGGTCGTACACCTTTTCGTCCCGCATCGGGTCGCCGGTTCGGTGGGCCTGCAATTCCAGATAGTAGTCGTCGCCGAACAGGTCGTGAAACCATTTCACCGCGGCGTCGGCTCCGGCCAAGTCCCCCCGCATGATGCACTGCGGTATCTCGCCCCCGAGGCACGCGGAGCTGCAAATAATCCCTTCGTGGTACTGTTGCAGCAGTTCCTTGTCGATCCGCGGGTGGTAATAGAATCCTTCGGTCCACGCATAGGAGACCAGTTTGATGAGGTTGTGGTACCCCTCCAAGTTCTTGGCTAACAGAATGAGGTGGTGACCGCTGCGGTCTTCTTTTTCGGTCTTGTCGAACCGGCTCCGGGACGCTACATAGACTTCGCATCCGAGAATCGGTTTGATCCCGGCTGCACGAGCGGCATTATGGAATTCTTTCACTCCGAACATGTTGCCGTGGTCGGTGATGGCCAGCGAGGTCATCCCCAATTCCTTGGCCCGGGCCAGCAGTTTCTTGATGGCGGCGGCACCGTCCAGAATGGAGTATTGCGTATGTACGTGTAAATGAGTAAATTCTGCCATTTTAACCATTGTTTCCCGCTCTTGACGGGTCGCTTACAAAGATAGTTTTTTCCGTCTGCTTCCCGACGGACCGGACATAAAAAAGATGGTATGGGTTGATGGACAACGACTGCCGTATTATACGAAAAACGTATAGTAAAAGTTTTGCATATCCGGCCTCGCGCCCACCCCCTTAAGACAGAACAGACTCTCGGTTCAGTGCCGAGCGGTATCGGGGCGTTGATTCTGAAGAAAAATACCCGAAAGACTTTTGTGAAACTGCACTATTCCTTAGGCTCCGCAATCCTTTTGCATTGCGTTGGGTTCAGGCTGTGATTATTCTATGATTCGCCGTTCCCGGGCAAAAGTTTTCAGAAATTGGTCAGCCTCCCGCCAATCCGGCATGAACGACCCCACCAGACGGTAAAACTCCTTGGAATGGCTGTTGACCACGAAATGACACAGCTCGTGCAGTACGATATAGTCGATGCACACCTGAGGCGCTTTGACCAGGTGCAGGTTCATGGTAATCAGTCCTTTCGTATAGTAGCACCGCCCCCAAGCCCGGCGCATGGAGAAGATTTTCAGACGCGGTGCCGGTATTTCATATCCTTGCGCCCGGAACAGCGGCAGCCAGCGGTCGATCGCCTCCCGAAACGTTTTTCTGGCCTGACGCCGGTACCAGTTCTCCATGAAAAGCGCGAAATTCTCCCGTGTAGGCGGGCACAGCGATACGATAAAAGACCGATCCTTGATAACCAAAGCATTTCGCCGAGCGCCCGTTTTCAGGACTACCGGATACTCGATACCGTGCAGCAGGAATTTGCGGCGTACCGAATGAATGGGCACGGCCGCCCCTGTGCGTTCGGCAGGAACGGGAGGCTGACGCCGCGAACGAATCGGGCGTTTCCTTAGGAGGATCTTAATGATGCCCATCGATATAAACGATCATTTTTTCCGTTTCGTCCGGGCCGAACCAGCGTATCTGCGGGTCGCGCCGCAGCCACGTCAGCTGCCGTTTGGCATACCGGCGCGTATTCCGTTTGATCCGTTCGACCGCCTCGTCCAGCGAAGTCTTGCCGTCGAAACAGTCGAACAATTCCCGATACCCCACCGTCTGCAAAGCCGGCAAATGCCGGTCGGGATACAGCCGTTCCGCTTCGGACAACAAGCCGCTTTCGAGCATGAGGTCCACCCGTCGGTCGATCCGTTCGTACAGTTCCTCCCGAGGCAAAGTGAGGCCGATTTTCAAGGTGGTGAAACTCCGTTGTTTCGCCATGCCGCTCCGCAAAGCCGAATAAGGCTTCCCGCTCAGCCGGCACACCTCCACCGCCCGAATCACCCGCTGCGGATTCTGCCGGTCTACGACCGCAAAATATCGGGGATCGGTTTGTTCCAATTCTTTCAACAGATCGTCTAAAGGTGTGGAAGAGAGTTCACTCCGCAGCGTCGGATCCGCCTCCGGCAGGTCGTCGAACCCGTCGAGCAAAGCACTGATATAAAGTCCCGATCCTCCCACCGCCAACACCGCCGGAAAAGCCGGGAAAAGCTCGCCGTCGAGCAGCGCCAGCACCTCCCGTTCGTAGTCCCCCGCCGTAAACGGTTCGTGGATGCTCTTATTCTGAATAAAATAGTGCGGCACCCCCTCCCGCTCGGAAACGGAAGGAACGGCCGTGCCGACGGTCATCTCCCGGTAGACCTGCCGCGAATCGGCCGAAACGACCGGAATGCCATAATGTCGCGCCAGCGCCACCCCCGCTGCCGTTTTTCCCACCCCCGTCGGCCCCTGTATCACGATCAGCCGGCGTTCAGTACTCGTCGTCATACGTGTCGTCCCCCTCGAAAGCCCCGAATTCGTCCATCGCTTCGTCGAAAGCCGAACGTTCGGCCGGCTCGTCCCCGGGTTTATATTGCAGCGGCGGTTCCCCGACCGCATTCACGATGCGCGGATACTGTATCCCGTCTTCCGCGAATTTGCATTCGAGCAACTCGATGAAAAACTGACGTTCGTTGAAAAAGTCGAAGACGTAGATCAGCCGTCCGAATTTCTCCCGGATGATCTGTCCGAGGGTCACCCGTTCCATGGGCAGCGGCACGCAAAAACTGTCGTCCTCGGCTTCGATGCCCATATCGACCGAAGTGAATTCGCGCATTTTTTCCCACTCGGCGTCCGAAGTGAAGATCGAAGCCATTTCGGCGGGGCTGTAGCCCACCGATTCGCGCAGGTAGGTATGGAAATCGGCCAGGTTCATGTCGTAGGGCACTTCGTAGTCCCTTACGAATTCTTCCGCCTCGTCGCTGAGCATCCTGAATTTAAATATCATAGACATGGTTTTGCCGTTTTGATCTGTCCAAAGATAACTTTTTTTCGGTTCCGTTTATGGTGGAAACCTGTGAATTCGTTTTCTTTGTGTACGGAAAACAAAACTTTCAATTTGCTGAATGATGAAAAAAATAAGAGCAGCCATCGTCGGTTACGGGAATATCGGCCATTATGTATTGGATGCGTTAGAGACGGCGCCTGATTTCGAGATTGCAGGCGTCATGCGGCGCGATGCGTCGAATGTGCCGGCGGAGTTGGCGAAATATCCGGTCGTGACTTCGTTGGAGGCGTTGAAAGAGGTGCAGGTGGCGATCCTCTGCACGCCGAGCCGCAGCGCACGGGCTTATGCGGAAAAGGCGCTGGCGCTGGGGATCAATACGGTGGACAGTTTCGACATCCATACGGATATAGTCGAAACGCGGCGGGCGTTGGACGCAGTGGCGCGTAAGAACACGTCGGTGGCGGTGCTGTCGGCGGGCTGGGATCCGGGGACGGATTCGATGGTGCGGGCGCTGTTGGAAGTCTGCGCGCCGAAGGGTCTGACGTATACGAATTTCGGGCCGGGGATGAGCATGGGCCATACGGTGGCGGTCAAGGCGATCGAGGGGGTGAAGGCGGCTTTGTCGATGACGATACCGACGGGGACGGGGATTCACCGCCGAATGGTCTACATCGAGGTGAAGGAGGGGTATGATTTCGCGGCGGTGGCGGCGGCGATCAAGGCGGATGCGTATTTTGTGCATGACGAGACGCATGTGATGCAGGTCGAATCGGTCGATGCGCTGCTGGATATGGGCCACGGGGTGAATCTGACGCGAAAAGGGGTCTCGGGCCGGACGCCGAACCAGCGGTTTGAGTTCAATATGAGCATCAATAATCCGGCGCTGACGGCCCAGATCATGGTGGGGGCGGCACGGGCATCGTTGCTTCAGAAGCCGGGGGCGTACACGATGATCGAGATCCCGCTGATCGATTACCTTTACGGTGAGCGTGAGGAGTTGGTGCGACGGCTGGTGTAGCTGTTTCTGTAGGGTTTTGTTAAAATTCGGGCGCCGCCTGTGGGGGTGGGGTTAGTTCGGGCGGGATGGGGTGTTGATTTCCCCAGTGCATGGTTTTTGCTGTAGGGTAGTTCCGACCTAAGCGAAACGCAGTATCGCCTGTCCCGGCGGGGGGGCCCGTTGGGGCTTTTGTTGGAGTTTGAGAGGACTTATTAAG
>NZ_CANQYJ010000010.1 GCF_947628055.1 uncultured Rikenella sp. | reverse complement strand
CCCCCCCCCAAAAAAAACGCGCGCCGCGCGTCCTTGCATCACAAATATACGACCTTCTATCGTCCGCACGACATCTCCGTGTCCGGTCTCACCTTTCCGAGCGCCGGCGCCTCAGTCTTCGCGCACGACAAGGCGCTCGACCAACATACGCAAGTCGCTGATCTGGTCGCGTAAATCGTCTATTTCCCGATCCGACGGCGGGATATTGTCTGAGATCATTAACTCCACTGCCCAGACGTTGAAAATTTCTTCTTCAGTCATTTCAAAAGGCTTGTATCTGCGCTGATCCGGATTGTCGCTGATCAGTACCAGGACACCCTGCAAACGCAGCTTGTTACGCACACGCTTGATAAAGGTCTCTCCTTCTCGATTGGTTACGACGTACACGCTCCCGCTGCGTATCTGCGCCCACTCTGCACGATTCAGCAGACGGATGACGATGTGCGTGCCATCGAACAGCGTCGGCTCCATCGATTCGCCCGCTACGTTGATACAGCGACGTGTGGAGGAGGTATCGGGGAGGATGGATGTAGGCAGTCGGAGCTGGTCGGTTTCGTCTGTATAGTCGCTGTTGATGGCTCCGCCGCCCGCTGCCGCGTCGATGTCCACTACAGGCACCTCGACAAATGACCGCTTCGGCAGGTCGTATGTGGCGGGAGTGATTGATAACGTTTTTTGGAGTTTTCGTTTGTTATCAAAAATGTTATCAAGTTTGTTATCATTTTCATTGATAACGTTTTTTGGAGTTTTCGTTTTAAAAATCTCTCCCTCGACAAACCCTAACGAATTTTGGAGTTTTGGTTTGTTAGGGTTTTTGTTAGTGTTTTCGTTAGGGTTTGAAACCCTAACGAATTTTGGAGTTTTAGAATCTGAGAAATTTCGATTTAGAAGGAAGTAGTCCGCGCTTACATTGTACGTATTACACGTATTTATAACAATGTCTATTGTAACGCTTCTGCGCCCAGCCTTTATGTCATTGTAGACCTGCTGTGATATAGACACGCTTTCGCAAAAGGCCTTATAGGTAGAGATGATTCCCTCTTTTTTAAGGTCTTCAGAAAAGTCTATAAATCTTTTGTCGGTTTCTGTCTTCACAATAGAATAAATTCGTAAAAAACGTACTTTTATTTTGCATTACGCAAAACACGTATTATCTTTGCCTTTGTAAACCTATACAAAGGTATGGAAAAAACAATCAGAGACAAGAGGCGTATAAAACGGGTTCGCAATATCCGAACAAACCTGCTTCGGGGAGATATAAATACGGTCGCTATGCGGGCTGATGTTTCTCGCGTATGGGTGTCACGGGTTCTGAATGGAAAGGATGTCAGTGAACGCGTTCTACGTGCCGCTGAGGAACTGATTGCGGAACGCAAACAAACGAAATCAATCAACTAAAACCAATAGACCATGGAAACCAAGAAATTGAAACCTTTCGATCTGGAAGTTGCCAAAGCCGGGGCGGCGGTGGTAACACGGGACGGCAGACCTGCGCGAATTGTCTGTTTCGATGCAGCCGGGGATTATCCGGTCATCGCTTTAATAAGGTACGGTACGGATGAAGAAGTGCCGCAGACTTGTACGCTGACAGGCAATGTCTCTTACACGGAAGTTTCGGACGACGATCTGTTCATGGCCCCTGTGAAGCGGCAAGGGTGGGTGAATCTTCGATTTATTGACGATAAAATATGTGCTGAATACAAAGTATATAGGACAAAAGATGCGGCGAAGTCATCGGGGATAACTTATGATGACTATGTCGCCACCGTTCCGGTAGAGTGGGAAGAATAGATGTAAGGGGGTGCGGCGGTGATTCGTTGGCCTTGTCGGGCTAAGGGTGGGTGCCGGAATCCTAACGCAGAGTGCCCCGATGGTTTACGCTCTGCGGGTGGCTAAACCCTGCTGCACTGAAAGAGTTAAGGGGCATTCCGGCAAAAGACTGACAGTCAGCAAAGACCGGCATCATCCCGTAGCGGCGAAAGGCCGCCGCCCGGATCGCGACCGGGGCGGGAACACGATTTTCTAATTCTAAACAAACGATATGGAAAAGAACATTCAACGAATTGTAGTGGGCGACACGGTGGTCGCCTTGCGAAATGGGAGACTGAATCATGTCGAATACGGAGAGGGCAACTATCCTGATGTATGCGTATGCAATGAGTGCACAGGTGAGGTAGAAAAAAGACCCAAAATAAGGCTCGACAAAAAGGAACAGGCGAAGGTTGTTCATCGGCTTGCTAAAGAATTGCACGAGGCCATTTTTGAGGCTGAAAATATGGGCCTGACGGTTGAAGTCAGACCCACGTACGGAAAGAAAGGAAGTCCTAAATTCAGTCACGTCATCGGGGAGTATATCCCGTTCTAACGTTTCTGTTGCAACGCATTCAAGATATGTTCGAGCAAATAATTTGTCCGCTCGCCATTGTCTTTGATTTCCTGAAGCAACACACGGAAGTCTTCTACATCGAGCTCATCCATAATGATAGTATTTAGGTTAATAAAAGGATTTGGCACCCAAAATTAACCAAAATCCCGCAGCGGCGAAAGACCGCCACCCGGATCACGACCGGGGCGGGAACAACGACAGAAATTTACCCGACAAAAGCCGATAGGACGGTGTAAACAGCAAGCAGAACCACAGACAATGGTAAAGAGATATATAGCGACACTTCGCAGATTTTGTGTAAGCCTGTTTTCCGGATGGCGGCCGGAGCCGGAGGTGTCCCTTCTCGCATTGACCTTATATGTTCCGACATATATAACTGACGCCCTCGTTCTGGAATCCTTGTGTGCATATATAGAGCGGCTAACCCTGACAGGACTCCCAGTGTCAATAGAATCACTGACGTGGCAAACACCGCCCGGATGTATAGCGGAGCTTCATGGTAGGTATGCAGGGAGATTACAATGGATAGAACGCTTGACGATACAAGAAGAGTGTGCTGGAGAAAGGAGAGTTGTTTGTCGTATGAATCCCGCGTCAGTTCCTGCAATTTACGAAAGATCGGGAGGTATTTAGAGTCCATAACGCTAACGATTTTGATTGAAACACAAAGTTAGCGAAATCCCGTGAACGCGCAGGCGTTATCCGGAGCGATACCGGCACGGGAACAACAAACAAAAAACGAATGCTTACGTCTATGATTCGCTTGTGGATAAAAAAACTTCTTGCCCCGATTGTGCGAGAAGTTCTTGAAGAAGAGCAAAAAAAGAACATCGAAGCGGTTAAAGTACAGATACATCAGGTGCTGGAAGAAGTCCTCGGAGAATCAAAAAATATGCGCGATTAAGCGGATTTGCCCCTCCCCCAATTAACCAAAATCCCGCGGACAGCCGACGGCTGGCATTCCGGAACGAGAACAACACTAAAAACGTCAGACTATGAATACAAAAACTCAATATGCAATTCTTGCAAGGATTGAGAATGTGATTCGTGCGATTAAAGCTCGAAAAGAACCGAGGCCTGTTGAAAAAATTATAGACGAACTTATTTCTCTCGGGTGTCTTCCAATTCTTGGAAAAACCCTCCTTTTAGAACAGGAGAAAGAGGATTTGAAAGACACATTGTATGATAGGCCCGCTCAGTTTCGCAAACAACGAACGGAGCAGGATCGCAAATCGACGCAGATACGTATAACCGTCGATATTCCTCTTCTTTAAACATTCCGGCGGGTAGTTCTTTGTCTGAAACAGGCATATTGTCGGTTATTTCATAGGAAAACGCAGGAAAACACTTGCGGAAAGAATTCAAAATATCAATGTAGTCCGAAACGAAACTCTTCCGGATAACATTGGTGAAATGATTGGTTACCATTTTCATAGCGCTAATTTTTAAAGGTTTAACACGACAAAGTTAGCGAAATCCCGCGGACAGCTGACGGCTGGCATCCCGGATCGCGACCGGGGCGGGAACAACGATACAAACGCCATGATACTGCCAAACGACATACTGATCCGTGCGACCTCCGAGGGGGCGACCCTTTGGGTGTCACAGCGCCTTGTCGTGGAATGTTGCGGGGTGGCGGAAAGTTATTTGGCGCAAAAATGCCGCTATGCCTACAAGCAATCTTTGCCTGCGTCGTGGCGGAAAGTGGCCGAAGGCGGGGATTTTCTGCTCGGCGATACCGGCAAGTCGTGGCGGTGGGGACGCAAGGGCGGTCAGTACTATTACGATTACGACCGGATTCCCGACCGGGCACCGGCCCGGTATCGGTCGCTGCTGCCGACCCGAGAAGAGCTGGAGGCGTTCGTCGAAGATCGGAACCTTGCCGCCAGTCGGGAGCGGCGCACGGCATTGCGGAGTGCGCTGACAGCGGCTACGGCCGAGTTGGAGGACAACGCCGACACGCGGTGGATTCAGACGCAGAGCGGCTTTCAGATTGAATTGGCCATGTGCCGGGATTATGCCCGCGCGCTGGCCTGGTGCCGGCTGATTACTCGCACAGTCCAGGGCGGAAGAACGGCAGACTTCGGGGTGACGACCATCGGCGACTTCTACGACGCCTGCGCCGCGATCCTCTCGGAGCTGCGGCTGTCGAACCTCCGGGTCTCGACCGGAGCCAGCCTCCGTAAAAAACTGACGGGATTCCCGGCCGAGGTCGAAGAGCAGCGGCGGTGGATCATCTCCGGCAAGCTCGGCAACAACAACCGGCAGATCGTCGGCAAACACCCCCTTGTGGATACGGATACGGGCGAGATTTACAAGTTCGACATCCATCAGGCGGTGATGTTCGCCGCCTATATGAATATCGACGGGCCGCAAAAGGAACATTTGCAGGCACTCTACAATGAGACATACGTGCCGGCCATGAATGAATTTAACCTGATCCCGGCTGCCTACCGTACATTCTGCAATCATCTGGGCCGTCTCTCTACGCGGCTGCTGCTGGATGCAGAGCGCCACGGGTGGGAGTATTACAGGAAACACTACCTGACCTACACGCCGTCGGAGAAACTGGCTTACGCGCACTCGCTTTTCTGCGGTGACGGCTCGGGGCTGTTTGGCTATCGCTACACGATACGCGGACGAAAGAACAACGGTCGCCCGTTCTCCGAACTGCGTGTAATGAACCTCTATGCAATTCTCGTCAGCGCTGACGGCCGACGAGCTGCACAACTTTACCGGCTACGTCGATAGTATCAAGTTCGCGGGGATCGAGACAGTCACCGTCTCGACCAACGCCGACCAGGTGCGATACAACGTGGAGGTCTATTACGACCCCGCGGTTCCGGTCACGACGGTGCGCGAGCGGGTGACGGAGGCCCTCGATGCGTTCCGGAACGAACAGGACTTCAACGCCATGCTCTACCGTCAGAAATTCGTCGCGGCGATCCTGGCCGTGGCGGGCGTTGTGACGGCCGACCTGAAAGGCATGGAGCGAAAGGGAACCAGTATGTCGGGATTCCTGCCGGTCGGCGTGGTCGACGAGCTGGAGGCCGGGTACTTCGACTACACCGACGACTGCACGCTGACACTGACTTCCATAAATGCCTCGTAAAACCATGCAGACGACGCGAATACACTACCGGAATCTCGTCCGCCAGCTGCTCCCGGCCCACAAGAGGCAGCCGGTGCGGCTGTGGTGGCTGCGGGGACTGCTGTCACCGTTAGAGACGCTCTTCGCCTCTTTCGACAAGTGGCGCAGCGACACTCGCATGATGATTAACGTGAACAGCCAGGTCGCCGTCTTCGAGGGCTATTTGCGTAAGAAATACGGCGAGCCGATCGCGATCAAGGTGGTTACCTACGACGACGGGATGCTGCGCGTCAGCCTCCGGGCGGAGGGCGATACCCTGCGCCTGCGCACCGGCCTGCGCGAGGAAACCACACGCGAGGCTGTCCCGCTGCGCGGAGAAATTCGCGCACAATTCGGCGATGCGGACTTCATTGTCTACATACCGACGACGGTCGATGCGGATATGATTCGGGCGGAGATCGAGCGGTTCAAGCAAGCACTGGTCCGATACAAAATCATTCAACAATAACCTACTATTATTTATAAACGTTCTTTGGCTGGTTTGCGGGTACTGTCCCTTTTCTGAAGAAAAGGGACCCAAAAGACTTCCGAAAGTGCTGGCGCACTTTAACTCACGTTTTGTACAGTGTCTGACGGTTTCCGGTTGGGTCGGGGCAATGGCGGGCATAAGGTTTTGTATTGAGAAAGCCCGCCATTGCTCCCGACCCAAATAAGGCGAAGCGCTCTTGACTACGGCAGCCCATGCGATGCGCAAGCATCGCTTAAAGTTTTTTTGGTTCTTTTTGTTCACAAAAAGAACAGTTCCCTCCAGCAACCAAACACGGTTTGCAAATTAAAAGTATATGATTATGAAACGACAGACACAAACGGTGGGCGTCCGCAAGTGGGCGGGTGATGACCTGGTGGAACTCCAAAGCGAACCTCTCAAAGCGCTGGATGCCTTTTTCGCCGAGTATGGCCCGTGCGTTATACAGGGTTGCGAAATCACAATCTCAGCGGACGACAGCGGTACGTTCGACGTCGCTCCCGGCCTCGTGGCTCTCGAAGCCGACGACCAGCAGGGCGGGCAGCGGGTGATGGTGATGCCGTTTGCCGGGGCGACGGGTGTCGCCCTGCCGCTCTACCTGACCGCATCCGTGGAGACCGTCTCGGAACCTTACGGCGACGGAAAGGTGAAGCCGGTAGCCTACGCCTATACGGCCGCGGCCGTCGGGGCAGACCCCGGGGCGGAGGTGCCGCATCTGACCCTGACTGCCGACGGCGGGAATCGTTTTGTCGATGCCGTGCAAGACCCGGCGCACCGCTTTATCTCGGACACCGAACGTACCCGGTGGAACGGTATTTTAGCGCAGGCGAAGGCCTATGCAGACACTGTTTCGGCGACAGGGTCGGCGGCAGCCCTGCGCAGTGCGAAGGAGTACACCGATGCCCGCGAGGTGGCGATCCTTGCGTCGGCCGACGCGAAAGATGCAGACACGTTAAAAACGGCGAAAGCCTATGCGGACAAGATCGTGGCGGCGCTGGCCGGCAGTGCGCCCGAAACTCTCGACACGCTTCAGGAACTGGCGACAGCGCTGGGCGATGATCCGAATTTCTCGGCCACGGTGATGCAGATGATCGGCGAACGGGTGACGACCGAGGCTCTGAATACAGCGCTGGCGGGGAAGGTAAACAAAGCAGGCGATGTAATGACAGGTCGTCTTATTGTAAGAAATGACAACAATGGATATGTAGGCGCAGCCATAGAAGGGGCAGACGGGTTTGGCTTTTTACGCCTTGGAAACATGTCAGGAGGGTCTGGCAACAAAGGCAAAATCACAGGGCCGTTCAATGTCTCTCTGGATTCATTAGATATTGACTGCGCAAACGATAAATTGACCACAAACGGGAAGCGATTGTGGCACGAGGGTAACTTCGACCCGACTTCAAAGGCCGATGTAAACAAACTTGCTGGCGCAATCCTTGGGAAAGGAATCGGTCAAGATGTTCAACTTGATGTGACTGAAGTAGGCACAGGTTTTCAATATGGTAAAGCAGGGTCAGGAGTTATCGGCCCTTTTATCACTTTTGGTCACTCGGGTTACTTGGTGCAGATAACAACCAATACATCCACGTGGCAGAATGGCCATTTCAATATTAAATACCGCGTCAGAAATGGGGATACAGGTACTTGGAGCGACTGGCTGACATTCTACCATTCGGGAAACTTAGATCCGGCCAAGATGATGTGCGAGACCAACTCGACAGCGACCGATTTGAATGATGTAATGACTACCGGTGTATGCAAGTTTTATCCAACGACCTCGAATAGACCACCACACACATACGGTACCGTCATGACGATTCGGGACGGCGGTGCAACATGGATTACGCAGTTGGGATGCTGCACGGAGGGAAGAGGCATGTATTACCGGAGTAAGAGCGACAGCCGTCCCTGGACCGAATGGAAACGTATATACCTGGAGGGTGATCTCGGCCCCGCCACCGCCTCCGTCGCCGGGCTGATGTCCGCCGCCGACAAACAGAAACTCGACAACATCCCCACCGGCGGTATGAAACTTCTCGGTGCTGGAGTAGTGGAGGCTGACGGGGGGGTGAAAAACAAGACTGGATTAATTGCATCCATAGTAAAATCAGGCACAGGACTTTATAGAATCTACCACGGGATCGGTAATACCAACTATGAGGTAATGGCTACTGGGATCGTAAGTAATAACAACAGAGGATATCCGGTTTTGGCAGCAAAGACCTCCGGCTATTTCGATATCCGAACAGCCGACGACTCATCCGACAATGACGCCGGATTCTTTTTCCAGGTTTTTGAATTTTAAGTATATTTGAAGTAAAATCAAGTGCTATGAAAGTAATTTTATACAGTCTGTTGGGCTGTCTGTTGTTGATTGGCTGTAAGAAAGAGAGCGGACAATTGGATCCCGACGCAAAAATTAGTGTTACCGGCGTTCGATCCTTGACAAAAGGAGCCTCCGACGGGGCTGATATTCCGACTGATGGCATCGCTCATACCGGAATTACCGACAGTCTCGAGTTTATTACCAAATACGCATGGGAATGCCAGATGAGATTTCAGGGAGGTTCACCATGTAGTAGAGCATTTGGGTTCATAGATGACGATTATTACATACTGCGAGACTTGAACGAAAATAAACTGAAATTCTGGGGAACTGATGCGATCTCTTCGGCTGGAAGTTTGGGAAACTTCATTACTTCCTATACAGATATGGTCGTAGTAGTTGCAAAGTGGGAGGATGGTACGGCGGCAATGCCGCTGGGTTTCGATATGATGCGGTACAACGATGCGATATTTGACACAGTGGCGTACATTCCGAACTCGGTGGTTCTGGATGCCCGAGCCAAGATCACGACGGCTTTCGATGCAGGGGATTACGAGACCTGTTACCATCTATTCGATGACGCTTACGTTTTTTTGCCTACCACGGGGCCGAAGTGGCGGGCTCTCAAAGCTGCCGGTATCGAATAACGCACCCTTCAAAAACTTGTCACAACGGCGATAAAACACCCTTTTATCGTCGTTTTTTGTTCCCACGCAAACCACAAGGCTACTCTTATGTGAACGAACTATATGGTCGCTGCGATGCAGCCTTTGCCGGGGAATAGTGATTTTGTAGGCAAAAACACCCTAATTTAGCACGAATATAAATTGGGGTTCTCAGCTTTCCAAAAAATAAAGGCTGCAAATTCCAGTTTGCAGCCTTTTTCAGTTCGCCTATTTTTGTCGAGATTTCAAGATTTCACCTTGAAATCTTCGTGAAAATCGTTGTACTTTTCGAATGGCCGATTATACCCTAATCAATGGCGAGGTGTGTTTCGACGAATTGGGTGATGTTATCGACGAACACATCAAGAGAGGAACGGATGGGGAAGAGTATAACCGTTTCTACGAACATCAACTCAAAGAATTGATGCAAGGCTCTTGTTCTTAATGCAAGTTCCTGTTAGAATTATCTAACAGGAACTTGCATTACAGGAGGATTCCTTTTGTATAAACAACATTTTTTCACCTTCTATTTCTTGCGCGATATCAATTTTGACTTTGTGTATTGTAAATATCGTGCAAACACTTGAAGTTTACTATTTGGTTGCGATGTGAATCCTGCCAACTATCGCTGGACCAACTCTCATCGTAACGGTCCCCATCCCATACGGGATAATCTTTACATTCAATTTTTTTTGAATCATAAAGACCATTCATGCTGACTAAAATTCTTTCTCCATTACTCATAATAGTTTTTGCTCTGTTATATCCCATTGAGCTCATCGGTTCTAAGTATATTAAATGTAATTCGATGACGCCCCTACATTTTTTTGAAAAGGAACGAACAACCTTTTCTATATAAGGATACAAACTCTTAAATGTCTCACAAAATGCATTTTTCCCATCTAAAGAAGATGACCTATAACAGCCTCCGCCACAGATATTCTTTATTTCACAATTGCCACATTCTTTTAATGCACCCTCTTTTGCTGCGGCTATTATTTTCAATAGTTCAGGCTTTGCCTTTATACTCGCGAATGTTTCTGTTAAAATGTTACCAAGTGGTGGTGTTTCTAATGAATACGGATCACAAAAATACATATCTCCATTAGGTCTGATTGAGAAAAAATTTCCACACCTTTGTCTTTTAGAAAATGAACATGAACCTGTTCGGAGTCCAAGACATAGTTTAAATACATTATTAAACTCCCTTACATTTAACTGATATTCACCCTCGTAGAATCGAATGAAGAACTGTTTTAAGAAGTCAGTAAGAATATTATTGCTTACTGTAATTTGCCGATCTTCATCGTACATACAATAACAAAAACCGACAGAATGAATATCATGCTCAACTAAGAACTCATAATATTTGTCTGCCCATCCTGCGTGATCGTTTGTAATAACAGATAGAATACCAAATTTGCATTTCTTCTGTGATAGCTTATGAATATTCTCTATTACTGTTTTGTTGCCTGTATCGCCCTTATGAAAATTGATTTCCTCTGGCCCATCAATCGAAATTCCAATATCAAAGTTATTCTCCGAAAAAAAATCAATCCACCGGTCATTCAATAAAGAACCATTGGTTTGTATACTATTTCTAATATCAAGTTGTGGATATTTTATTTTCAATTCTTTCTCCAACACAATAGCATTGACAAAATTATCATATCCCCACAATAAAGGTTCTCCACCATGAAATGTAATACTTAATTGATAGCAACCATTGGAAATATTATAATCACATGCTTTCTCAACAATTGTTTTGAAAGTCTGAAATGTCATTGAAGACTTATGGGGATTATTAGAATAGCGGCAGAAATTGCAATGAAAATTACAATAATCCACAACTTTGATAATGGGTGTTATCTGATTATATCCGACACAATTACTTGTTTTCATAATTCTTTTTTGGTATTTTCAATTTGCTCTTAACCCTTTCCTATATGATTTACTCTATTGAAGCAACAATTGTCTCCTCGAATCTGTCACCAAGCATTTGATATTGGTTTTCTGATGCCAGAAATAGGACAAAATCATGTATATGATTAGTCACCTGCTGTTTATCAATATTCGATAGCGGGCTTTTAGCCAGTTCAAGAATGTTCTTGTAGAAATTTATTTTTTTATCCATCCTCGACGCTTATCCTCTCCAATAGTTGTGATAGAAGACTGTAGGTTCTCAATAATTGCCTTTACCTCGTCTTCATACTCCTTCAACTCATTCTGAAGACGAATCCTCTGTTTTATCTTTTCTGATACAGCAGGCTCCAGAATAGCATCCGACTCGTATAGAACATTCTTCACATCAACTTCTGATACAGCTGTTTCAGTCGCACTTGCCAGTTTGCTTTTGACCTTTAGCTTCGTTTTGATGTTTTGATACTTCTTGTAATCTCCGGACGCAAAAAGAGAATAATTACGGTCTCTGTAGCGATAAAACTTGACTTTTTTGATGTCTATTTCACCGTCGCTATTCTTCCGGGGGTCTTTCGATGCAGTATCCTTATCTACCTGAGACCTTTTAGAACCAGTAGTGTATTGCGGGCAAATATTCTCTTCGATAAGACTATTTCGAATATTGCTACGATATTCCTGGTCATCTTGAGAGCTTTTCTTCCCATCACGCAATAAGATTCGCCCTTCGTTTGCCAAAGCCCAGATTTCCGGAATATCCATAAAACCCTGTCCTATCGACGAGCGAAGTTCGTCCACTAACTGTTTGTTGAATGAGAAAGAAGCATTATATGACCTTTTGCCAGGCTCGAATTTTACTATACCATATTGTTCTAACGAGTCTCCTTCACAAGAGACAATGGCATCGTTTATAGCCAAGGCTATATCCAAATACGAGCACCATCCCTTATGGAGATATTTGCCAACAATCTTCAGCCTTGCTTCGTTCATTTTAAGTATAAATTAAGGTAATTATATGCAAATCTACACAAATAGACTTGTACGTATGTAATTTTATACTTATCTTTGTAGTGAGATAAGAGATGAAACTACGTTATGCAAGACTTCAATTCGTTAATCGACATCTTCACAGCTTTCCCCGATGAGCAAAGTTGCATCAACCATTTGGAGCAACTTCGCTGGAACGGTTTTGTTGTTAGTCCATTCGATCCGACATCGAAAGTCTACAAGTGCAAAGATAATAAATATCGCTGTAAAAACACTGGGAAATACTTCAATGTTAAGACGAATACGCTGTTTGACAGTTCAAAGATCGAACTGCGCAAGTGGCTCGCGGCTATTTGGCTCGTAACCTCGCACAAGAAAGGCATTTCGTCGTTGCAGTTGAGCCGTGATATAGATGTAACACAGAAAACAGCGTGGTTTATGTTGCAGCGTATTCGCAACTGTTTCGGCATAGAAAACAACGACGACCTTAACAATACCGTCGAGATTGACGAGACCTATGTAGGTGGGAAGAGTAAGAACCGCCACAATAGCAAAAGAGTGGACGGTCTGCAAGGCCGCAGCGTGAAAGATAAAACGCCCGTACTTGGTATGATAGAGCGTAAAGGTAAACTTGTCGCAAAGGTGGTAAAGAACACCAGTTGTGAGGTGCTAACTCCGCAGATTGTTAAATTCGTCAAAGACGCACTTATCTATACCGACGAATGGTGGGGATACAACTCAATCAAAAAGCTGTTCAAGCACGATTATGTTAATCATCGCACGAGCGAGTATGTACGTGGGAATGTCTATACCAATACCATCGAGGGCTTTGGGTCTATACTGAAACGCGGCATCATCGGCATCTATCACTTTACCTCCAAACAGCACCTACAACGGTATGTGGATGAGTTCGCGTTTCGCTACAACACGCGAAAATGCACCGAGAGCGGCAGATTCAACCTGCTGCTTCGGAATTCTGAACATCGTTTAACTTACAAAGAATTGATATATGGATAATTATTCGGATAATTCGCAAAATTTCCTGTTCTATTCATCCGATGATGGAAGAATAAATGTTCAAGTCCTCGTTGATAACGAAAGAGAGACAATATGGACAACACAAAAAGGGATGTCTGAAATATTTGGAGTTGGTATTCCAGCTATTAGTAAGCACCTTAGAAATATCTTTGAAGAAGGAGAACTTGACTACCGAATGGTTATTTCCAAAATGGAAACAACCACCCAACACGGCGCCATAGAAGGAAAGACCCAAAAGAGTGAAACAGCTTTCTACTCGCTTGATGCGATCATTGCCGTTGGCTATCGTGTCAATAGTTATAAGGCAACCCAGTTCCGTATTTGGGCAACTCGCATCTTAAAAGAATACCTTATTAAAGGATTCGCACTCGATGATGAGCGATTAAAACAGGGAAATAGGTTATTTAGTAGAGATTTCTTCAAAGAACTCGTTGAACGAATACAAGAGATTCGAGCATCGGAACGAATGTTCTACGAGAAAATAACGGATATTTTCAAAGATTGTAGTGTGGATTATGACCCCAAATCTCCGATCTCACAAAAGTTTTATGCAGAGATGCAAAACAAGTTTCATTATGCCATTCATCAACACACAGCAGCAGAACTTATAAAAGAACGTGCAGATGCTTCAAAACCTTATATGGGATTAACAAGTTGGAGCAATCAAAAAAAAGGAGGAAAAATATATCAATCAGATACGACAAATGCAAAGAACTACTTATCGGAAAGCGAGCTTAAGGGATTAAATCGCCTTGTCAATATGTTCCTTGACCACGCGGAACATCTTGCAGAAAAAGGTAAAGGTACATACACAATGGACGACTGGGCGAAACGTCTTGAACTATTTTTAAACTTCAATGAATACCCATTACTCACAAACGCAGGTAAAGTGCGTTCAGATATTGCTAAACAATTTGCAAAAGCTGAATATAGTAAGTTTAGGATCATTCAGGACCGCGAATATAAGTCTGATTTTAATAGGTTGGTAGAAGCGACTCATAATAGTATTCCAATTGAGACTGATATGTTAGAAGAGAAAGCAACAACGCCTTTTGAACGTTCACTTAAAAAGGCATTAACTTACAATCCTCGCAAAAAATCAGAGCCGTCGAAATGACGGCTCTTTCACTTCCCAACTTATTTCTTGTTTAGACGTATATTCAATGAGTACCCGCTACTTGAATCCTCGTCAAGCATTTGCACCTCTGCTGCCGTATCCGTAATGCTGTTTATCCGATAGGTGTACATATAATCACCATCAACATAGGTCTTAATGGAGCTGCCGGTGATTTTATAAATACCATACCCGGTGCCGAAAAAGTCGCTTCGACCATAGTATTGTCCATCCTCATAGAATGTCATCGACATGCTGTAGCGGCTATACGACGGTATGGCTATCCATTCTCCATCAACTTTTACCTGTTTGGCCTCCCAAGTACCGATTATCTTGTCCTTTAAAGTGGATTTATCATCATCTTTCGAGCAAGATGTAAAAGAAACAACGGTCGTTGCGCATAGCAACAGAAAGCATAAGAGCTTTTTCATTTTAAGTGTTTATTAGGTTTTGTGCAATAGTGCCACTATTGTGCGACAATAGCCTAACAAACAAAAAAGCGTAAGACTACTGCCTACGCCATCGGGGACTACCACATCCCACTCACTTAATAAGGGTCGTCTTACGCATATACAGACGAGTACATGCGAGCCTATACTAAGTGAGTTGATAGCCCGTTTGCTGTCAGTGTGGTAGTTCGATGGCGATTAGGCTAAATATGTAAAAAGCGCATTCCCTATCCGGCAATGCACTACAAATGTAAAAAATCTTTTAGAAAAGTTTTTACTCAAACATTAAAATCCGTTTAATTTTGTGGTGTAAGTTTGGTGTGGGCATCATAGTACGCAAGCGGTTTTAAGCACGACCTAATGCAGTCTATTAAGAAGTATAAATTCTATAATAGTTTGACTATGAAAAAAGCTAAACATTGTTAAGCGGGTTCATTCCAAGCTCATCGGGAAAAGATTACACATAACTATCCGCTTTAAGGGTGGTTTGGTAATCCGAAAAACGAAAACTATTCGTTAGTCCCGTGATAGGGGTAGTTCGCGCTACCCCTATCTAAATTATCCACTGCATCTGTGTAAATAAGTACATAATTGCCATTATTTATTTAAACCGACTCATCGGTAATACATACGCTTCTTTGTAATTGCCCCCATTTCCCCAAGTTCCAAATCCCTCGCTATTTTTGTAAACATGTATACTTAAATCAGTAATGCAATAACTTCCATCAGGATATTGAGGAAGTTCATAAATTTTACGGGTTCTGAAAAGTTCCAATAATTCATCTTTTGAAGGTAAAAACCAAGATGATATACCCAAATCATTTAACGCTTCACAAACGTCTTGAGCTAATTCATATTTTGACATATCTCTCAAGACAGGATGCACCACATATGTATAACCATTGTACTCGAAAGTCGGTAGGTCATATGGGTTTCGGGAATCATATAGAGTAATGTTCCCAAAATTATATTCCGACAAGCCAACACCTGTAATGTCTACTTGCTTTGAAACTTCTGTTATAGGATCAAGGATGGATAAATAATATGAGTTATCTAATTCACTCCGATTAACAGTTATAGCAAACGAACCATCGATATTGGAACTTGTCGACGCAAGAGTATAACTATTATTCGTAACACGCACTAGTACTCCGGATAATGGCATATTTGTAGGTGCTGTCACAATGCAACCTTTGATTGTGAAATTGCAGTCGAAATCATCACTTCCGTTGCCACACCCACTTAAAAGCACGGATACAAAAAGTAGTATATATAATTTCTTCATCGTATTCAAAATTTATAGGCTAAAGTCAAATTAACTGACATATTCGGACCGTATGGAGACGTTGGATTCATTGCAGGCACAATAGCCCATTGAATACGTTTTGGTTCTGCGACATAACTCCGAACAAGGTTTACTACATACAGTGCCGCAGCAGCCCCAAAGCAACAATAACTAATGGTTTTTGCCGTGTTATAATTGCTTTTTGCGGTATTATATTGGTCAAAGTTCGTGTTTCTATCATTCATTATATCTTGTTGTTTGTTAGCGTATGCCAACATACCGACACCACCGCCTACAAGGGCTATATCTCCAAGCAGATACGCAACACCTTCACCGGTACGTCCTTTCTGCATCAGTCCGACACCAGGAATAATTGAAAGCCCCAGTGCTTTTGTATTAGCTGTTTTTTTTTGTTTTTTTAAACTATTTTGATCATTTTGATCTTGATCATCAAGAGCCCTCAAAGTGGCTCTTACTTTTGCGCTATTTTCGATATCTAGAACGCTAAGACGAAGTAACAAATTTCCGTCAACTCGCTGCAGTTCTCTTTCGTTTATCACTGTAACATTCTTGTCATCGACTGATTCAAAGATGTCTGGATATTTTGATATCTTACGCAACTCTCCGTTTTCAACTGTGAACACAACAGATCTGAAAGAATAATTGCCTGCATTGTCACTGCTTTTTACTGCTGATACAACACAAAGCAAATCCACTCCCATAAACTTACCGAACTCCTTTACTTGCTCAGGGTCAACGGAACCAGTCTGTTGGAATCGAAGTTCATCCGCCCTTGCTTTGAATAAATCGCTGGATTTGCTAATCCGGACCCTATATTGGTCTCTCAGGTAATTCATAAAATCCGTCTCCATAGTCATGACATTATCCTTACCGAAGTTATCAGATCCGGATATGACTACGCAAATGCTCTCACTTTGACCGAAAGCGACTGTTGACGCAAGTAGGGCTACGAGAATAATTAGATAACGTTTCATAATTTTTATTTTTTTATTTTGCTTACTATTAACTCTCCAATCTTTTTATTTATTTTTTTTTGATATGCTTTTCTTGCAGCTTGGGCATAACTGAAAATATCAATCCCTATATTTTCGGGAATTTCATTTTCATAGACTATTTTGCCATTGTCTATTTCATTTACAATCTTGACGCAGACATCTACTGCTGAACGATAGAAACCTTCATCCTCTACATAGTTAAGTTCATACGCCAGAGCCGTAACATAAACAGACCAGTATGCTAATTCAGGATTATCTGTGAATTCAAAACCTGTGTCAGATAAATATCCTTTAATTGCACGATGCATATCTGCATATTGTGTGTCAAAGATATAAGCATCTGACGAAACATAAACAAGTTCGTCTTCAATGCGCTTTTGCTTTTTTGCAGCTGAGGCTGCTGCTTCTACAGCAGAACGTGCGGCTGCCTTACGCTCCTTGGTCAGTTTCGCCTTTCGAAGACGAATACCATTGTTACACTTTGATATCCAGCTATTTAAATCTTCCTCATCCAACACATTACTATATCGGATTTTACATAATTCGAATCCTTGAATTGCTTTTTCGTATTGTTCCTGAGCATACCACGTTTTGGCATCCTCATAGATCTTGGGATTACCTGCAAATACATTTATTGTAGATAACATGGTGATTAACAATAATATAAACCGTGTCATATACTTAACCCGTTTTTAATGTTATTTATTTTTCTCTTTTGCCTCTCAATCTGTTTTTTTTCTCGTTCATCATCAATTCCTTTAGCATAATCCTCCGCCTCATCCAATTTGAGAAGTATGTGGTCTATTTTATCATCAAGGCGTGTAATCTTATCTCCAATGTAGTCATCAAGCCCTTCTGATTGCATCTTCTTTACGATATCTGCGGCTTCACGCAGATTTTTCACATCATCATCAGTTGCATCATAACTAACAAGTGATATGCACTCATTAAATTCTGTATCGTATGTTGCAATAGCGCGGTTAAATTCCTCTTGTTTGTTTTCTTTGCTTAAATGGTAACCGTATCCACATGCAAAGAGGAGACAGACAATAAGAACATAAGGTAATGCCTTTTTTATCTTCGAAATTCTTGCACCTCTTTCTTCGTTGACCACCACTTCCTCGATATGAATTAAAGCATCATTAAATGCTCCATCAAAATTACGCCACCTTTTGACATCTTCACGACTTATGTTAAGCTCGGTACAGGTCTTCAGTAGATCTGCTTTGTTGAGCCTATAGCGCGTCTCGAACTCCATCTTCTTAATTGCAATATTTCTATCTTCCTCTGCTTTGCGGGCTGCCGCTGCTTGCGCTTCAATTTCTTTCTTGCGAGCAATCCGCTCCGCTTCTTTCTTTTTATCATCGATGCGTTTGTCTATAGCATCAAGTGCCATTCTAAAGCCCGCATCCGTTCGTCTCCAATCATTGTATTGAGATTGAGATACACCGGACAGAAAAAGAACTTCTCCTAAATCGCCAGTTTTCGACTCATACTGAAGTAGAAAAGACTCTTTCTTATCTTTGATTTCTTGCTCTCTACGGCGTTTTTCTTCATCTTCTCGTATTTTGTCTGTTTTCGATTTCCTTGCAGTCTCACGGAATCTATCATATGTTTTCTTGAATAGTGCATCGATATAGAATTTTGCACGTGGAGATACATCATCTACCTCATTCCAATCTTTATCTAATAGTTCACATAAGGAGAAGTGTAGAGGTTCCAAATCCACAGAATAGCCATGTCCAATATATCTAAACGCATTTCTGGCCTCCTGTTCCTTATCATCCATCAAGAAAGCTACGGCTTGAATAAGTGCGTGATTATTTGCAGGATAATGAGTTTCCCACTTTGTTAATGCTGCCAAAGACTCTTCTGCCTTATCGGATTTAAGACCAGTTAATGCAATATAAGACCAAAACAGTTCCCAATATGATTCTTCGTGAACGGAATAGAAATCAGTCACAAACTGTTGCGGTTCTAATATAGCCTTTAATTGATAATACAGCTGCGCTATCTCATCAATCTTGCTTGACCTTTTCAATGCATGAAGCTTTCGCAGAGACTCTTGTATTTCAATAGAATTATTTCTCTCGATGGCTGACCGAATCGATTCAAGGCTAATTCTTTCGGCATTAGATAAAACTATATGTTTTTGAACAGTCTGTTCTTTCACCTCTTTCAAGATATAATCAGCTATATCTTTGTGCAGGCCTAGTTCTTCCCGGAATGCATTTAATTCCTTTATGGCTTCCGAGCTAACAAAACCGTCTTTTACAAGTTCCGAACAACGACTATGATATGCGGCTCTGTTTCGACGCAGTCTTTCTGCATCGGAAAGTTCCTTTGTCTCGACAGTAATGTTAGTGTCTCCCTTTGTTACTGTAGTCGTAACATTTCCATCGATTGCATTGGCAGTACCCAAATTAACATCATCTGCCCTTGTTACAACCTTTGCTATATGCTCAGCAGCCACAAAAGCATCGCTTTCCTTCGACTTGACCGAATTTTTAGCGTTTCTTGTTTGACCCAATGATGAAGACTTGGCGAATTCGAGTCGCACCGCGCCATTCCCATTTTGATGGCTACAGTTCGGGCAGAAATTCATCTCATTATTTGTCGTTTCAAATCCACATGATGGACAATATTTTGTAGCATTGCTCATATTTATCTTGTTCTAACTAAGTCTATAATTTTACCACTATCGTCAGTTTTTAAGATGGCTACACCTTCGTCATTTAAACCGAAAGTGTATATGAACTTGTATCCTGATAAACCCTGAATATTTTTACGTCGTAATGAGCTACATAATCTTACATTCTCCATAGAAAACTCTGAGCATAACTTATTCGATAATTGATGCTCGATATCTATAATCGAATTATTTACGTTTTCTTGAACTTCAATGTATGCTTCATCAAGTTCTGCTATGGATGAGTTTGAAAATCCTAATAGTTCATGCTTATCTGAACTATATAGGTCTACATTATTTGTTTCATAATCAAACCTCATTACATTAACAGCCTCTGTCTTTATTACGAGTCCGGGGTTGCCAAATACATTAAACTCTCCAACGGTCAAATATGCGCTGCTAAAATTGTCCATTGGCCAATACTTTAACAGGTATGATATTTTTGCCATCAAAAGAGCTTCTCCTGCCGGTATGCCTTTGAATAGATTCAGTAAAAACTCTTTTATAAGAATCTCGCAATATCCACGTCTCCAATTACTAAAAAATGAAGGTTGGCAAGAGCCGATAAATAAAAAACAATTACGCCATAGCGAAGAGAGCAGAATAGAACGACTCATAGCATATCCCGTATATCTTGCTCCATAACATGCTAATGAACAAATAAGTTTTGCATTACATTTTTCTGCTAAATCAGGAGAGAATGCTTCGGCTCCATTATCTCCATAATATTGGCTTTGTTGGGATTGAACTGCTCCGTGCAGATTAAAAAGAGCCATATCACACTTTTGGGAGGCAAGTTCAAAAACCGACCTCATAGCTTGCTCATTAATACTGTATGATGGAACAATAAACATCTTATTATTAACAAAGGATGTCTCGAATCCTTGTACAGCAGAGGGAATTCCATTGACAATAAAATCAGTTGCGTCAGCCCAGTCATCAACAGACACATTGATGGAGTTGTTAACTCTAATACACATATTTGTATCAGAGCATCTTTTCAGATATGAAATAACTGATTCTTGAAAAGAAAGAGATAAGTTTCCTGTTTCGATAGGGAGTCGCCCTATATTACATTGGATATTATCAAGGACCTGGTTTACACCATTAGGTCCCGCTATTTTTACCGAGTTTAAAAACGAAGTAACTTTAACTCCTGGTTTGAAGCAATAAAACATATCCATCTCAACTTCAAATCCTATCGGAGCATCATCTACTTGTATTCTATGTCTCGGTATAGGTATAACATCATCACCTCCAACGATAAATACCGAAGTATGTATATTCGAGACTATACCGTTTTTATGAAAAAAATCACTCAAATAGTTCGCATAAGACTCCCAGCCATTGTGTCTGAAAACTCCGTTCCCATAAAGGTCGGAAAATGCATCTAAAAGTATCCATTGATACCCTCTCGCTCTTTCTGCTGTTATATATGTATTGAACGCTCCGATAACCGTGTCCATGCTGACCATAAATTTTTTCGCAAGAATACTGGTATCAGTGTATATGATGTTATAATTGTACACATTCTCCAATTCCCTCTGCTTATTTACATTGGGATTACCTTGACGCAACGGAGACCTTTTTGTGTCAAATGAAGACAGCAGATCTTTCCAAGAGGTCGCCATTTCTATAACTGTTTTTTACATTCTGGACATAAGTGACCTTTAAGACCTGTAGCACCGCAATTAGGACACACAACAGAAAATATCTCATCAAGTCGCCCCTTCAATTCCGGACGGTCATATGCTTTAAATATTTGCCCATTAATCATTAGCTCGGTATCCGGTCCAACCTGACCATGTTGCATCATTGTATATATGTCACTCAGTCCAAAACACATGTCGCCCATTGACATAATTTTATATGTGAGAATGATGCTACCAATTTCCTCTTTTCCTTTCAAGGCGTCAGCGACCGATTCAGTAGAGGCAAATTTTGTAGTATAATGCAAAGCTGTGTCCTGGGGGTGATCAAGCCGAGACTGCGCATGTCTTGCATCATTTCTTGCCTCACGACGATCGCTATCAACTTCGTCCTGACGGTGTGTGGCAATGTCTTTCACTGTATTAAGTGTATTCTCTACAGATTCTCTCTGTCCTGCAACAGCTCTGGTAACTACACTGGCATTTGTTTTCATTGCTTCTGTCATAAATGCCATCATCTTATTCAATGTCCTTTCTTGCTGCTCACGACTCTCTTTTTCAATACCTCTTGACTGCTCAACCAATTCTTTCATCATAGCGACTTTCTCTTCTGTAACCATTTTGAGATATTCACCCTCTTTTGAAGAAGAAAGTGTTGTCGCGAGAGCTATCTGAGCGGCTTCAGATAAACCATCTATATTCATGACCGCTATCTGCTCCGCACTCATCCCTTTTTGGGCATCAATAAGAATGCGCTGCGTCTCATGTTCCATTTGAGCCATTTTTTTGCTGTGAGCAATGGTCTGAGCCTTATCAGCACGATCCTCTGCTCTCATTCGAGCCATTGCATCAAGGGCTATTCCTTGTTCTTTGCGTAACCGTTCTATTTCTAAATTTTCCTCATAATCTACATTATCTGTCCAGTCCCGATCTTCGGAAATATCTCGACGATGGTCCTCATCTCGACGATGATCTCCATAATCGTCATCTTTCTTCCGCTCGCCTCTGACAGCGTCATTCCTTTCCACCTCAAAGGCAATCTCCTCTCTGCCAAGCTCATGCTTATGTACTTGTTGTTGTTTTGCAATTTCAAACTCGGCTTGCTCTATTGCTTTCTGCGAATCAGCAGTTAAAAGCGCAATATCTTTTTTTGCAGAAATGCGTTCCTTCTCAGTCCTTCTGAATCTTTGCCAATGTAGAATCAAATCAACCTCAGTACGGTCGTCGTGGTGTTTCTTTAATTCATACTGGAGATCTTCAAACTCATCTTCACGGATGAGAGTGCTTTTCTTTATCTCCTGCAATGCTTTTTCTCGGTCCTCGTCTGTTTGTGCCTCTCGAATAGCCTTTTGATTTGCGAGTAGCTGGCAGAACGCCTCCATTTCATCATCATGGAGAAGAGCATCTTTATTTAACTGTTGCAAGGCGTAACGCAAGTCTTCTTCGGAACGCGCCTCTCTAATCTTTTGGCAGTTCTCTTCAGATGCTAAACGATTCTTGAAATCATTGGTTCTTATAAGGTACTCTAGCTCCTTATTGGAGCAATACAGTTTATGCTCAAGTTCGCGGAATCGTTCAAAGTCATTACTATCAATGGAAATATCAATTATCTGACGAACTGATATACCATACAAGATAGTATTGAGCTTGTCAGAAAGCCTTCTGCGAATACGCTCTTTGAGAGCAGGTGATAACACCGAACTCTCGACAGTTTCATACGCCAAGACTTCCTGGAGATAGTTGCGAATAGGTTCTACCAGCAACATCTGCAAATCAGCAATTCTAAGGAAGGGCTTTGGGGTAAGATAATTCTTCCTGAACGCTGAAAATTCAGATATCTCCATATGCATAGAGAGCGCGACATCCACATTCTCCAGTTTTGTCTTTATCGTGAAAGGCTGGAAAATAAAACCACTTTCATTGGCCTCTATTCCAAACACGATGGGTATTACACCTTCGGTTACCAGTATAACATCTACAAGAGAACTCTTACCGAGATTCTGGAGATATGAACCAAGGCGACCTCTACGAAGTTCATCATCATTTGCCGAACCGTTCTGCTTCTTTCCGGTAAAGAATCTCCAAATGTTGCGGAGAGCTTCTCCAAACCGTTCAAATCCAGTCTGGAAATAATATACTCCGCTAGATAGCTGAGCGGCAATCTGCCCGTCAATCATTAATACAGCGACTATACCTTCCTGGACATATACCCCTTTTGCTTCTGAAAGGCTATCAAATTCATTAACATTGATTCGTTGAGCAATCTCACCAGGATTCAAGCTCCACATAACAGTTCCTTTAACAATTTCCAAACCTTGATTGGAACTCCGTTTTTTTTCAGAAATAGGCATAGTGGTATTGTTTTTTTTATAATTGGCGGCTTTTGTCGTCCGTCCTTCTACTGGACTGCTAGAGGAGACTGTTAAAGGGAATCCACAATATGGACATGATCTAAAACTCGGCGGAAATCCCGCTCTTCCACAGTGGCAGCAAATGACTGACATACCATTTTTACTAGTTTAACTTACGAAGTTAATTATTATCTCTTAATATAAGGTCTTTTTGACGCTAAAATATAAATTGTTACATCATTTTTTGACCAAATAGGTACAAAAATGTTATATATCTTCCTCCTTATATTGAGAAGGTCGGCATTTCTCGTTTATACTCTTTGTCCAAATGATGGCACTGTTCTCTTATAATCTGTCGCTTCTCAATGGCTGGAATCAAACAATATTTTGTATCCTCTTCCTTAAATTTTGTGAGCGTTTCATCATCCAGTTGGTCCACATTCAGCACATGAGGAAACAACAACTTTGCATAGGCCGTCGCAGTCTTCTTGACTGTTTTAAGGTCTCGAAGATCAGAGGACAGGTCGGAATGTCCCAGAAATTCGGAGATGAGCGCAATGTTCACGCCTGACCGCTTGAGTACGGTGGCAAACGTATGCCGAGCGGCATATGTAGTTAGCGGCGTATGCAAACCGATAGCTATACTCAATTCATGCAGGCGCTTGTTGACCTGTTTCAGCGTCTTTTTAACTCGTTCCAATATCTGCTTTTCTGTCTTATGGATGTGACGGTTAAGGATAGGAAAGATATAATCCTCTTTCACTTGGTCGGTGCGGTACTTGTCGATGATCTTCTGGGCCGGCTCGGTCAGACAGCAGTTTATCATCTTACCGGTCTTGCGCCTCGAATAGTAGATTCTGCCGTGGTCGATATTCTCATAGGTTAACAAGGCAATATCCTTGAAGTTGATACCTGCCATGAAATAGGAGAACAGGAAAATATCTTTGGCAAGTTGGGTATAAAAGTCCCTGTCCGATAAATCAAGTTCGATCAATCTGTGAATGTCCTCTTTTGCGATAGCTCGCTTATGGGTTTTCGTCCATAGGCTTCCAACCTTGATTGGCTGAAAGGGATCCGATTTAGAGACAAACACTCCCTCGGAAACAGCTTTGTTATACACGGATTTCAGCACGCTGAACTTGGTGGCGATGCTGTTGCTCACGTTGCCGCGCTGGCGCAGGAAGAGTTCAAATTCACGCAGGTAGGTCGAATCCAACTTTTCAAAACGGATGTTCGTACTCTTGAAGCGTTGCATCAAGGCAAGCGTTACCTTGTGTTTGCTGGCAGAACCGTATTTCTCGGCCTTTTCCAGACTGTCGATTATCTGTTTGAAATAATCGCCTACCGTACAATCCATACGTTTGCCAATGGTCTCAAACAGTGTTTCAAAGGTTACTGGAATTTCAAGAGCTTCCAGCTTTTTGATTTTCTTCTCGTACTCTTTGACTGTGGCAGTTATCTGAAATTGAATATTATCCCTGTCCGGACAATCTTCCGTTACTTTTTGCTCTGCTGCATTCCAATATTCACGGGCTACAGAAACGCCTAAACCAACCGATTTTTTGCGGTTATCATGAAAGAAAAGCAGGCACAAGGGGCTGGTATTGTTTTTATAGATTACATCCTTGCGGAGTATTACCTTGAAAGTCATTGTTTTGCATCGTTGGATGCAGGAGAAAAACAGGTTCCCAATGGGGAGTTTTATGGAGAGGCAATGGGGAGGCATAGCCCTGAAAAGGCCTGTTTTGGTCTTATTTTTCTGCCTTGTACAAACAAAAAAACCAGCAACTTTTTCTGTAAGTTACTGGTTCTCTGAGCGGAAAACGAGACTCGAACTCGCGACCCCAACCTTGGCAAGGTTGTGCTCTACCAACTGAGCTATTTCCGCAGTAAATGTATGTACGTCGTGTGTGTCTTGCGGTAACCTTGCCAAGGTTGGCAGCGTTTCTCGGAAACGATGATCCCATCGTTTCGGGCAAAGGTTGTGCCCTACCAACTGAGCTATTTCCGCAAATGTATGTACGTCGTGTGTGTCTTGCGGTAACCTTGCCAAGGTTGGCAGCGTTTTTCGGAAACGATGATCCCATCGTTTCGGGCAAAGGTTGTGCTCTACCTCCCCACCCCTGACACCCCGCAGGTTCCGAATGCAAAAATAGAACGAAAATCCGGAAATACCAAATGTCTTTACAGCCCTCCCCTGGCTTTTTCGGTTAAAAGATTAAAGATGAATCGTGTAATGTGGCCGTATTTTTGTTATACTCATTATCCAAAACGATCGCTATGGAACACGTGACACTGAACTGGAAAGGCGGAATGCAATTCGATGCGCAGGTCGGAGAGCACACGATTGTATTGGACGCACCCGAGGAACTCGGAGGAATGAATCTCGGCGTCAGACCGAAACCGCTGCTGCTGGTTGCATTGGCCGGGTGCACCGGAATGGATGTCGCCTCCCTGGCCCGGAAAATGCGCGTGGAATTCGACAAAATCGAAATCGAAGCGGATGCGGAGCAAAGCGATGAAGTGCCGTCGGTTTACACCTCCATGACGCTTAAATACCGGTTTGAAGGCAAAGACATCGATCCGTCCAAGCCGTTGAAAATAGTCGGTCTTTCTCAGGAAAGATATTGCGGCGTGGCGAATATGCTGCGGCAGGCGGCTCCGGTCGCTTTCGAGGTATATCTGAACGGTGTGCGGATAGACAGGTAATTCTTTCGGCCGGTTTCGGAACCAAACGCAGCCATCCTCTCACGCCGCCCCTCCGCCCCTCCGGGAATCCGGCTCCGGTCGCTTTCGAGGTATACCTGAACGGTGTGCGGATAGACCGGTAATTCTTTCGGCCGGTTTCGGAACCAAACGCAGCCATCCTCTCACGCCGCCCCCCCCGGGGAATCCGGCTCCGTATCAGTTTACCTTGACGAATGCGGAGTTTTCGGACAAGACCAGTTCCGGGCCCTCCCAGTTGATCGTGGCCAGCATGTTCGCGCTGTTGGGCACCATGAAAACCACCACCGACTCGCTCAGGCGTCCCCAGTGGCCTTCGCTTATGCCGTAAGAGTTGGCCGGAATGTTATGGGTGGTCAGTTTGTAGGTATAATCGCTATGGAGCTCTAAGGTGACCTGTCGGGAGGTGGTGTCCGCCGTCTTGTCGATATAACGTCCGGTCAGCCGTTGTTTCGGCGTGCAGTGGCGGGTGGTGTCGAACTCTTTGAAGCGGGTGATGACCAACTCCGGGCGCTCTCCTGCGTTGTCTTTCGTCCCGGGTCGGAGGTATCCTTCCAGTGTCGCGTAGCAGGGCAGCATCTCAGGCCCGGGAAGGGCAGTGTAGCGCCTCTCGACATTCAGGTTGTCGCCGGTTTGGGCGATGGGCAGGGTGATCCCGGTGGCGCAGTCGGTCAGTACCGCCGCGTCGGCATAATAAACGTAGTCGCCGCTGAAAAAGAAGTCTTTGGAAGCTAACATCGGATCGGTGATCCGGTTGCTGGTGCTGTCGGTGGTCGGGGTGCCGCCGCAGGCCGTCAGGAAAAGCAGCAAACAGTGGGGGATAAGCTTTTTCATAGAAGTAGAAGGATAAAGTGTGTTGAACAAAACTAATAAAAACCCGTCCTATTCCCGCTGGAAAACGGAAATGGGGGCGGGTTCTGTCGAGAGGCGGTGGTTGCTCTGGAGTTTATCTGACGTGGTTGAAGTAAGAAGTCTTCCGTTTGTTCTTCTGTATATTCCACTTTTCGGCGCTGTTGGTCGGGTTGTCGAGCTCGTCGAGTTCCGCCACGCAGGCTTTGAGGTCTTTCATCAGCAGGTCGGCCAGGTCGATGCCGATGCCTTGACGGGCGACGATGCGCATGATGACTACATCTTCCATGTCGGCCGGCATGGTGTAGGCCGGAACCTGCCAGCCCTGGATATGCAGGCGGTCCGAAAGGTCATAGAGCGTCCATTTCCGGTTCGGGTCGTCTTTCAGTTTCCAGATGAAGAGCGGGTTGGGCATTTCGTCGGTAAAGAATTCAAAGATACCCATCTTTTTCAGCTCTTCGCGCAGGTAGAGGCAGACGTTGAGCGAGCTGGCCTGCACGTCGTGATAACCGTTCCAGCCCAAGCGGATGAGTTGGTAATATTGTGCGAGCACCTGGTTCCCCGGACGGGAGAAGTTGATCGAGATGCTGGGGACTTCGGCGCCGAGGTAATTGACGGCAAAGTTCATTTCCTGGGGCAGATAAGACTTGTCTTTCCAAATGACCCAGCCCACGCCGGGGTAGACCAGGCCGAACTTGTGGCCGGAAGTGCTGATCGAGAGCACCCATTTCAGACGGAAGTCCCATTCGACTTCGGGATAGATGAACGGCAGGATGAAACCGCCTGTGGCGGCGTCTACATGGATGCAGATTTCCCAGCCCTTTTCGGCATTCAGCTTGTCGAGAGCGTCGTTGATGGCTTTCACGTCGTCGTTCAGTCCGGTGATGGTCACGCCCTGGATCGGCACCACGCAGATCGTGTTTTCGTCGCACAGGTCGACTACCCGCTGCGGATCGAGTGTGATGTGGTTTATGTCCACCGGTACCTGGCGCATCTCTACGTCCCAGTAGATGGCGAATTTCTCCCATACGACCTGGAAGCAGGACGAGATGATGAAGTTGGGCTTGTCGGTCGGTTTGCCTGCTGCCTTGCGGCGTTTTTTCCAGCGGAACAGGGCGGCGATACCGCCGAGCATGCAGGCCTCGGAAGAGCCTACGGTGCTGGTTCCCATGCAATACCGGCCGCCCGAGGCTTCGGGCGAGTTCCAGAGCTTGGCTATGATGTTGACGCAGCGGCGTTCGATTTCGGCTGTCTGCGGGTATTCCGTCTTGTCGATCATGTTTTTGTCCATAGTCTCGGCCATGATCCGGCGGGCGCTGTCGTCCATCCAGGTGGTGACGAAGGTGGCGAGGTTCAGGCGGGCGTTCCCGTCGAGCATGGCTTCGTCGTGGACGATCTGGTAGGCGATGTCTTCGGCGGTGCCTTCCCGGGTGAGCTCGGTCTTGGGAGCGATGCGCAGTTCTTCGTTCGATCCGAAGATCGGGGTATCGACAACGTCTTTTTTAAGCATAGGGAATTTTTTCATAGCTTTTGATTTTAGTGTTTTGCGGATTTATTTTTGTGCTATAAGTGGTTTGCAGTCCTGCCTGCGGATGTCCGGATATGTTTCAAATACTGTGCCATAGCTTTTTTGTGTGGCTCTTTCGGTAGCGGTGCCGCGAAAGCGTATGCTGCTCGCGGATGTCCGGATTCGATTCGCAGGGTATGAAAAAAGGCGTCTCCCGAATGCGGGAAACGCCTGAAAAAAAAGGATATGAATAAATAAGAGGATAGTAGGGCAGTGTGTGTCTCTCTCGTCGTTTAGTCTTGGCGGCTGTAGTTCGGAGCCTCGCGCGTGATGGTCACGTCGTGCGGGTGGCTTTCCTGCATTCCCGAGGTCGTAATGCGCACAAATTTAGCCCCTTTCAGAGCCTCGATGTCCTTCGCCCCGCAATATCCCATCCCCGCGCGCAACCCACCCACGATCTGGTAGATCACCTCCGCTAATTGTCCTTTATACGGCACCCGCGCCGCAATTCCCTCCGGCACCAACTTCTTGACATCGTCCTCCGCATCCTGGAAATAGCGGTCTTTCGACCCTTTCTGCATGGCTTCCAGCGAGCCCATCCCCCGGTAAGTCTTGAATTTCCGGCCGTTGAAAATCACCGTCTCTCCCGGCGACTCTTCGACCCCTGCGAACATCGAGCCGGCCATCACGCAGTCTGCCCCCGCGGCAATCGCCTTGACCACATCGCCCGTGTAGCGGATCCCCCCGTCCGCAATCACCGGCACCCCCGTCCCTTTGAGCGCCGAAGCCACGTCGTACACCGCATTGAGCTGCGGCACCCCGACCCCGGCAATAATCCGCGTCGTGCAGATCGACCCCGGCCCGATCCCCACCTTGATTCCGTCCGCCCCCGCTTCGACCAGCATCCGGGCCGCCGCCGCCGTCGCGATATTTCCCACCACCACATCCAAGTCCGGATATTTGGCCTTGACTTCTTTGAGTTTTTCGATCACGCCGCGCGAATGTCCGTGCGCTGTGTCGATCACGATGGCATCCGCCCCCGCATCATAAAGCGCTGCCACGCGTTCCATCGTGTCATGCGTCACCCCCACGCCCGCCGCCACGCGCAGCCGTCCTTTGGAATCCTTTGCCGCATTCGGATTGTCCTTGACTTTCGTAATGTCCTTATAGGTCAAGAGCCCCACGAGCTTCCCCTCGGCATCCACCACCGGCAGTTTTTCGATCTTGTTGTTGAGCAGGATTTTGGCCGCTTCGTTCAGGTCCGGATTATGCGTGGTGACCAGGTTGTCTTTGGTCATCACTTCAGAAATCCGTTTTGAAATGTCCGTTTGGAACCGCAGGTCGCGGTTGGTCACAATCCCGATGAGTTTGCGATTGTCGTCGATCACCGGAATCCCCCCGATTTTGTTTTCGTGCATCAAGGCTTTGGCATCCCCCACCGTCCCTTGTGCCGTAATCGTGATCGGGTCGTAGATCATCCCGTTCTCCGCCCGCTTTACCTTCCGCACCTGGTGCGCCTGCGCTTCGATCGACATGTTCTTGTGAATCACGCCGATCCCCCCCTCCCGGGCAATCGCAATCGCTAATTCCGCTTCGGTCACCGTGTCCATCGCCGCCGACACGATCGGCGTGTTGATCGGCACGTGACGCGAAAACCGCGAAGCTACCGACACTTCGCGCGGCAGAACTTCGGAATAGGCGGGAACGAGGAGGACGTCATCGAATGTCAAGCCCTCGGCTACGATTTTATCATCTATGAACGACATAATGGCTACCTGTTAATAAATTTTAGCAAAGGTAATGCTTTTTCTCGAATCGGCGTGCGTTCAGCTGAAAAAAGGAGCGAGTTTTTCGACCAGCGTCCGCGGAGGCCGGCAGGCCGTTTTCGTATCGGCGTGCATAAAAGCTAATGTCACCGCCCCGGTGGTGATCCGTTCGCCGTTTTCCCGGAAAACTTCGTACTCGAATTTGATTTTCACGCCCGGCATCTCGCGCAAGGTCGTGCGCACGGTCAGCAGGTCGTCGTAATAGGCGGGGTTCCGGTAGTTCACTTCGACTTTCAATACGGGCAGCATCACGCCTCCGGCTTCGATCTCGGCGTTCGACAGGCCGACGCTGCGCATCAGCTCGGTGCGCCCCATGTCGAAAAGCTCCACGTAATGGGAGTGGTAGAAGAAACCCATGCGGTCCACGTCGCCGTAGGGAACGCGGAATTGCGTGTCGTGTGTTATCATGGCTGTCGTTGTTTGTCTTTTCGGCACTTGCAGTCCGCCAGGTGATCGTTGATAAACCCCGTAGCTTGCAGGTGGGCATAGCAAATCGTCGTCCCGAAAAATGTGAATCCCCGCTTTTTCATATCCCGGCTCATGGCGTCGGATTCGGGCGAGGAGGCCGGAATCTCGCTCAACGACCGGAAGGTGTTGACGATCGGTTTCCGGTCGGGAAAAAACGACAGGGTGTAATCGTAAAAGCTGCCGAACTCTTGCTGTATGGCGAGGAACAGCCGGGCATTGGCGATCGCCGATCGGATTTTGAGGCGGTTTTTCACGATGCCGTCGAACTGCATCAACCGCTCGACATCGTCGTCGGTCATTTCCGCGACCCGTTGAGGGTCGAAATCGCAAAAGGCTTGGCGGTATCCTTCGCGCTTTCTGAGGATGGTGAGCCAACTCAGTCCGGCTTGCGCGCTCTCCAGCACGAGAAACTCGAACAGGGTCCGGTCGTCGGTTGCCAGCCGCCCCCACTCCCGGTCGTGGTATGTCACATACAACTCGTCGGTTCCGCACCAGCCGCAGCGCCCGTTTATAATATCCTGCATCTTCGCGACATTTTGCAATACGGGTCAAAGATAGCCAAAACCGGCGTATCCCCGCACCGGACTTCACGAGGCCGGATGCGCTGTCCGGCGCGGCAGAGTAAGAGATCAGCCGCCGATCTGTTCGCGCAAGAAGTTCAGCCGCGGGTAGTCCGTCAGGTCCATCTGTACCGGCACTACGGCTACGTACCCGTGTCGTAAGGCCCATTCGTCGCTCTCTTCGGCTTCGGGCTCGAAATTGTAGAACTGGCCCGACATCCAGTAGTAATCGCGGTTGTGCGGGTCGGTGCGGTGCACGAAATCCTCGCGCCAGTTTCCCCGGGTCTGCCGGCAGACTTGGATCCCTTTTATGTCCGCCAGCGGAATGTCCGGGATATTGACGTTGAGGCACAGCCCCGCCCGCCGTTCCGCCGGCATGGCCAGCACTTGTGCGATGATCTTCCGCGCATAATGCACCGAGGCCGTGAAATCAGCCGCCGGGGAGTGGTCGGTCAGCGAAAAGCCGACGGACGGAATCCCGTACAGCGCCGCCTCGGTCGCCGCCCCCATCGTGCCGGAATAAATCACGCTGATATTGGCATTGGAACCGTGGTTGATGCCCGACAGCACCAGATCGGGAATGCGCTCTTTGAGGATTTCGTCGAACCCGATTTTTACACAGTCCACCGGCGTCCCCGTACAAGAATAGATTTCTAATCCCGGTTTGCGGCTCACGGCGCTGACGAACAGCGGCCGGTGCATCGTAATGGAGTGCGACATGCCGGAATAGCTCTCGTTCGGGGCCACGGCCGCCACATCGCCGAATTCGGCTGCCAGTCTGATGAGTGCTGCGATGCCGGCGGCCTGTACGCCGTCGTCGTTGGTCACGAATATAAGGGGTCTTCCGGATGCCGTCATGAGCGTGTCGTTTGGCGTTTGAATTTGCAAAAATAATAAAAACCGGACGAAATCGAACCGGTCGGGATGACCGGTTGCGGTTCGGTTTCTGCAAATTTACTCACAAAATATTTTGCTGCTTGTGATTTTATCGTTACTTTTGCACCTGCTTTTGTGCAGGAATCTCTTACGGCGGGCGGCATTTCGGGATAACAGGGCAGTGGCCCGGTTTGTTTCTCTTTCGGGAGGATGCGCGCCTGAACGGAACCGTTACATTCCGCATGTTAACCCCTTTTAGATTCAGTTTCAGCAAAATGAACAATCTGATTGCAGTAGCCCAGGAGGCTTTCAAACAGGAGACTGCCGAAGTCCCTAATTTCAAGGCGGGTGATACCATCACCGTAACCATCAAAATCCGTGAAGGGAATAAGGAACGGCTGCAGAATTTCCGCGGCGTGGTGCTTCAGCGACGCGGGGCGGGGGCGACCGAAACGTTCACCGTTCGCAAGATTTCGGACGGGATCGGTGTGGAACGTATCTTCCCGGTCAACTCGCCGACGATCGACAAGATCGAACTCAATAAGGTCGGGGTGGTGCGCAGGGCGCGTATTTTCTATCTGCGCAATCTGACGGGTAAGAAGGCCCGGATCAAGGAAAAGAAGATGGTCAAGTAGGGTTTCGATATACCTGATCGCATAGAGGACGTCGGCTGCATCTTACTGTAAAAGATGCAGCCGGCGTCTTTTTTTGGGGAGAGGGGGCTTTCTGGTTTCGAGCGAATAGGCACTCAATCCGTTTGTAGGCCGCTCTACCTCAGTCCTCGCTCTGGCTCCGGCCTGACGGCGGCAGGACGCCCCGGTGCCGCTGTCGTGAAAACAGTGCAAAGCCTGAAAAATATATAAAAGCCGGCATTACTCGTTTTCCACGAAGAAACGGTCGTCGTAATTGACCAAGTAGAGCCGTTCCGTAGCCCGCGTCACCGCCGTGTAGAGCCACCGCAGCAGCTCGAGCGTCATCGGCTCCTCGCCGAACAGCATCACATCCAAGAAAATCGCCGACCACTGCCCCCCTTGCGCCTTGTGGCACGTGATCGCATAGGCGAACTTCACCTGCAAGGCACAGAAAAACTCGTCGCCCAAGACCGCCTTGTACCGTTTTCCCTTCTGCGTGATCTCCGCATAATCCTGCTCCACCGCCAGAAAAAGCCTCGACTGCTGCTCCCGGCTCAGCGACGGCGCATCGCTGTACAACACGTCCAACAGCAGCCAGCATTCGAGACGGTAGTCATCGTAGTCCGGGAACTCCAGCTCTGCATACGCGAACCGGAAACCGTACTTCTCCTGCGTTTTGTATATGCGGTGAACCCGCGCAATATCTCCGTTCGCGATAAAATCCATCCGCGCGTTCGGATCCCCCTCCACATAGTGGTAATTGTTCTTGACCACCATCAACATGTCGCCCGACCCGATCTCCTCGTCGTAGTCCAGTATCGTCCGCCGCACCCCCTGATTATAGTGATTCGCCCGCTTGTTCGACCGCGTGACGATCGCCGTTTCGGCCTGCCCGTACCGTCCGTAGCAGCTGTCTATCTCGTCGATCAGCTCGCTGCTTTCGAGTCTTTTTATATCGGGAAAATCGGTGCGGAATCGGGGAATCCCGGCGACTCCCGCTTCGATCAGGCTCCGGATCTCCGTGGCATTGTGCAGAATCCCCGACCCGTCCTGCTGCCTCACCACCTCCGAAAGAGTGAAATTCCACACCGTACCATACTTGCCCATGTACGCCGGATCCAGCGCCGGCGAATGATCGTAACCCACCGGCGGCAGCTGCGCCTGGTCGCCCACTAAAATCACCTTGTTGTTCCGTCCCAGGCGGATGTAGTCGAACATGTCCTCGATCAAGTCGCCTGTCCCGAAAACCGCCCCTTCGCCGCCGAATGCAGCCCGCCCCGTCAGCATCGAGGCTTCGTCGATGATGTAAAGGGTGTCGTGCGATTTATTGAAATTCAGATCGAAATGCCCCCCCTCGGCTCCCCCCGCCGTCCGTTCGCGGTAGATCGTCTTGTGGATCGTGTAGGCCTCCGCCCCGGCATAGCGGCTCATCACCTTGGCCGCCCGCCCTGTCGGGGCCATCAGCACGCACGGAATCTCCATCTGCCGCAAAGTCCGCACCAGCGCCCCGATGACCGTCGTCTTCCCCGTCCCTGCATAGCCGTTGATCAGAAAAACGGCGCTCTCGTCGCCCGAAGCGAGATATTCTCCGAGTGCGTCGATCAATTTTTTTTGTTCCTCAGTTGGTGCGAATGCAAAATTACCGTATATTTGAATCGCGATATGACTGCTCAGAGACATGACTTTTTTTGTGTTTCGTGCGGTGGTTGTCGGCTGCTAACCGTAAACAAACTTAAAAAACTTAAACCATAAGATGAAAAAAATTCTTCTCCAAGTCATTTTGCTGGCGGTGATCGCGGTGTTGGTGTGGTGGCTCTATTCGATGTTCAATACGCCGCTGGAGTTTGAACGCATCCGCAAAGAACGCGAAGCGGCAGTGGTGGAACGGCTCAAAGATATTCGGACGGCGCAACGGGCTTACCGGTCTAAATATATGAAATTCACCCCGGATTTCGACTCGCTGATCGCTTTCGTTCAGAATGATTCGTTGGTTTTTGAACGGGCGATCGGATCGGAAGACGACTCGCTGGCGGTGGCACAGGGCCTTGTACACCGTGAAAAATTCCAGGTGGCGGTGTTGGACACCGTCGAGTTCATTAGCTTGGGGGGGGATATCAATAACCTGCGCTTTATCCCGGGCTCGGTGGAAGCTACGGGGAGTTTGCAGCAGTTCGTTATGGATACCGCCTCGATCGAGACCGAATCGAAAGTGGTGGTGCCCGTTTTCGAGGCTTTCGCCAAATATCCGACTTTCTTGGGCGATTTGGACAAACAGGAACTCATCAACTTCCGCGACTACCAGGTCAAAACCTTGAACCGGGCGGACGGTTTGAAGGTGGGTTCGCTGACCGCTACCACCAACGAAGCGGGGAACTGGGAATAGTTTCGGGGATGGCCATAGGCGGGTGCATGGGTGCTCGCTCAATCGAATAGCATAGAGAAAGATGCAGGAAATCACCCGGCATTATCTGAGAAACAGGGAATTATCCATTCAGGTCGGCCTGAATGGATTTTCTTTTGTCGTGTTCGACGTCTCGCCGGGGACGGGCGGAGAGGCGATTCTGCGTTCGGTGGCTTATCGGGAGGCCGATATGGCTTCCATTCTGGCAAGGGAACCCATGCTGACCGCTGCCGACCCGCCCCTGAGCCGGGTGTTTGTGGGATGCTCGACGGATCATGTGCTGTTGGTGCCGCAGCCTCTCTTTGAACCGGAAAGGGCGGAACAATATCTTACGGCGGCCAATATGTACGTGCCGGGGAGGACGACTTTGTCGAACAACCTGTTGTCCGGACAGGCGGCTGCCGTGTGGCAGGCGGACGCCGGACTGGTGGCGGGACTGTTGCAGCTGTACCCCGGGGCGCTGTTTTATCATCCTTTGCTGCTGGAGATTGATGCTACGCCGCCAAATCATGTCCACGCCGTGTTGGACGGCGAGCTCGTGCACCTGACGATTTGCCATGCGGGGCTCTATGCGGCCGAAACGCTGCGGGCCGATACGCCGGAAGAGTTGCTCTACTATATCCAAAAACTCGTGAAACATGACGGGTTCACTTCCTACCGGCTCATTCTGACCGGTGAAGGTGCGGAACAGTTAAGGGGATTTTTTATCCGCTATTTCAACGAAGTGGAGGCCCGCGAAATCAAGTTTTACAACCATCAACGAATCAGGGAGCTATGCGTATAGTAGGAGGTGTCCGCAAACGTCGGCAGATCATCCCTCCGCGTAATTTCAGGGCCCGGCCGACGACCGATTTCGCCAAGGAAAATCTTTTCAATGTGGTGCAGAACCAGTATGATTTGGAGGAGGTGGAAGTGCTCGATCTGTTTTCCGGAACGGGGTCGATCAGTTACGAATTTGCTTCGCGCGGGGCACGGCGGGTGGTGTCGGTGGAGATGAATCCTTTGCATCAGCGGTTTATCGCCGCTACGGCTAAGGAATTGGGATTCGGGCAGATACAGAGTGTGAAGACCAATGCCTTCGTGTACCTTAAAAGTATGGCGGGAACAGCGAGTTTCGATATTGTTTTCGCCGATCCGCCGTATGCCATGGAGGGGGTGGAGACCTTGCCGGAATGGGTATTCGGCGGTGGATTCGTGCGGGACGGAGGAGTATTTATACTGGAACATTCGGCGGAGAAGGATTTTTCCGAATATCCAAATTTTTATGAGAGAAGAAGTTACGGGAGTGTACAGTTCTCATTTTTTAAAAAAGAGGTGTAAAATGACAAGCCGGGTTTGCAGAAACCGATGAATTGGTTAACTTTGCAACGCAATTGAGAGCAGTCCGGTGCGGTAGTTCAGCTGGTTAGAATACCTGCCTGTCACGCAGGGGGTCGCGAGTTCGAGTCTCGTCCGC
>NZ_CANQYJ010000009.1 GCF_947628055.1 uncultured Rikenella sp. | reverse complement strand
GCTCGAATGGCCGAGGCGCCAGGAGGAAGGCGAAGCCAAACTTTTTGAGATGCTTGCGCATCTCTTGAGCCTGCCGGGTACCCTTGTTTTCGATCTTCTTGGGCCGGAGCAATAGACCGCTCTTAATATTGCGATCCTTTGGATCGCCGACCTCCGCGCCCAGCGGCGAAGCCGCTCGGGGGGTGGGCGCGAGGTCGAACTGAGGAACAGTAGAGCGGTCTATTGCTCCTGGCCCAAAGCAAGCTCGAAGCAAGAGGACTGCGGAGCCTAAGGAGTAGCGCAGCTATCTCAAAAGTTCTTTGCGCCGCTTTCTTGAAAGAAAGCGGCAGTTCCATCCATAAGGCGGAGAATAAACGAACGGATAAAATTAGCACATGACATTTGCCGACATACTGCTGCCCATTGCCGCGCCAACGGTTTTCACCTACGCCGTACCCGAACATACAGCGATCGGAGCCGGCATGCGCGTGCGCGTACCGCTCGGCAAAAGCAAAATCTGCGAAGGCATCGTCCTGCGTCTCCACGACACCCCGCCAGTATCCCGAAGCGGGCCGAAATACATCCTCGACATCCGAGACACACAACCCTTCGTACTGCCCGAACAAATCCGGCTGTGGGAATGGATAGCCTCCTACTACCTCTGCCCCCCCGGAGAAGTGCTGAAAGCCGCCATGCCGGCTGGGATACGGAACAGCAGCTACCAACCTTCGGCCGAATTATTCGTCCGCCTCGCCCCCCCGTACCGCACAGCCCGCAAAATCGCCGAAACACTGGACGAAATACACCGCGCGAAAAAACAGAGCAAAGCCCTGTTAGCCTATCTTGCCCAGCTGCCCCATGCCGCAGACGGCGAGCCTGTGCTCGATCCGCAGGACGAACAGCAACTATGGGTGCTGCGCGCCGACATCACCGAAGCTATTCCGGGAGCCGTTATACTGAAACTGATCGAACGCGGCATTCTGGAGCAACAGGAAATCATACCCTCCGCACTTCGCCGCACAAACGCTTCCAATCCGGCCCCAGCGCTGCCCGAGACCACCTCGCCCTATGCCGGACAAATCGCCGAAGCCTTTGAAAAACACCCCACCGTACTGCTGAGCGGCGAGATCGGCGAAACCCGCTCCACGACCATTCCATTATACATTTCCCTGGCAGCGAAAGAGATCGCACAGGGACGGCAAGCCCTTCTGCTGCTGCCCGACACCGTGATGACCACGCAAGTCACCAACGCATTGCAGACAGCTTTCGGGCCACGCTGCCTATTTTACCACTCGCGGCTCACCGACCGGGCCCGGAGTGCGGCCTGGCAGCGGATGATCGAACAACCCGACACCGTCGGGCTTGTCGTCGGAACCCGGTCAGCCCTTTTCCTGCCATTTCGGCGGTTAGGACTGGCGATCGTCGATAACGAGCAGGACCCGAACTACCGGCAGAGCGACCCAGCGCCGCGGTACCACGCCCGGGATGCGGCCCTGATGCTGGCCCACCTGCACCAGGCGAAAACCCTGCTCGCCAGTCCCGCCCCGTCGGCCGAAAGCTGGCTCAACGCCATGGCGGAAACAGGCAAATACGGTTCCGTCGTCATTCCGGCGCCCAGCGGCACGCAACGGCCTGTCGTGACCGTGCTGGAACGCGGCAAAGGGCTGATCTCGAAATACCTGCACAAGCGGATCGGCGAGACGCTGGCCGAAGGGCGGCAGGCCGTGCTGTTCCAGAACCGGCGGGGATTCGCCCCATACGTGGAGTGCGCGAACTGCGGAGCCACCCCCACGTGCCCGCACTGCAACGTCACGCTCACTTATCACAAAGAGAGCTCCGCGCTGGTCTGCCACTATTGCGGCTGGTCGCAGCCCTACACCTCGGCATGCGCCGCCTGCGGCATGCGGGCGCTGACCCCGCGCGGGATAGGCACCGAACGGATCGAAGAATATGCCGCGGAACTTTTCCCGGACACGAAGATCGCCCGCATGGACACCGACACCATGAAAGGCGCGGGAGCCGCGGGACGGATCCTCGACCAGCTGGCCGAGGGAGAAACCGGCATACTGGTCGGCACCCAGATGGTCGCCCGCACGGCGCAGGCGGGAGAACATATCGGGCTGGTGGGGGTCATCAATGCCGACAACATGCTGGCCCATCCCGATTTCCGGGCAGCCGAGCGGGCTTTCCAGCTGCTGACGCAGCTGAAAGCCCTGCTCCCGGCCGACGGCAGCGGCGAGCTGGTGATCCAGAGCTCGCAGAGGCTCCACCCCGTGCTGACCGCTGTGGCGAACCACGACCCCGACAAGTTCTACCTCCACGAAATGCGGGAACGGCAGCAGCTGCTCTACCCGCCTTACGTGCGGATGCTCCGCCTGACGTTCCGCCACCCGGACAAACCGTCGGCCGCAGCTGCGGCGCAACAGTGCGAAACGTTATTGCGCGAACGATTCGGGCGGCGTGTCTCGCCGCCTTTCGAGCCACAGGTCGACCGGGTGCAAAACCTGCATATCTTCCACATCCTGCTGCGCATCGAACGGCAGCGCCCCGTGGCCAAAGCCAAGGCCATACTTGCGGAGATCCTGACGCAGGTGCGGAAACAGTTTCCGGCGGTGCACCTCATCGCCGAAGCCGATCCGCAATAACGGGGCACGAACCGACCCGGAAAGCTGCCCCGTTTGCCGGCGGTTCAGAACCGACAGGCAGCCGTCACGAAGAAATTGATCCCCTGCGCGTAATAGTACTTCGAGTCCAGCGGCAGATAATTTCCCGTCGCATTCTTGCGCAGCCGCAGCGCCTCGTAACCTCCGGTGCGGATATTGCGGCGGTTCAGCACGTTGTTCACCCCGGCATAAATGCCTAACCGCAGCTCCCTTAGGTAAAACGTGCGGCCTGCGAAAAGATCGACCGTCGCGCCCGCCCCGAGATTTTCCTGATCGAAAGCGATCCTGTGATCGATCTTTTCCCAAGCTCTTGCCGTGCGCCGCAGAGGAGCCGGAGCGATATAACTCCCCGCAAAACCGTTCACCGCCGCCGAAAATATCCACGACCGCGGCGTGTATTCGATTTCCAGCACCCCGACCGTCTGCGGGCCGCCGGCCGTGTGGAGACTTTCGTAGTACACCGTTTCGGTTCCGGCCTGCTCGCCCGTGCTTTCCTGCAATTCGAGGGCCGTGGGGTCCGACGTGTAGCGATTGTCCGACACCACGCCCGCCGCGCGGAGCCACAGCCGCTGCCCCAGCTGCACTTCCGCCGCCAGCTCGATCCCTGCGTGCCGCGTATCGATGCCCGACATCAGGTAATTGCAAAAGAAATGGTTCAGGTCGTCGTAGAAATCCCGCACCTCCGTCCGATTTCGGAACGACGTGGCGAACGCGCCGAAATAGGCCCGGAAGAACGGCGTGCGGTAATCGACGCTCACCTCCGCCCCCAGAATGTCCTCGTTCTTGAGGTCGGGTACCAGCGCATTGCGATACTCCGGCGCAATGAAAGCGTTCTGCGGCGTCGGCGCCAGTCTCTGCGCCGTGAAGCGGAATCCGGCCCGGAAGCGGCTGCCGATGTGGTAACCTAAGCCGCCCTGCACGAGCCACTCGGCCCGCGCCAGCCACGGCGACCAGCCGAACGACTGCGCCCCGGGGAAGTTCTGCTTGTCGTAGTACCCGAAGCGATGGTAGGCCGCCACACCGAAAGCTCCCGCCGCCTCGAAATCCCACTGGTGCCGCCGTTTCGTGAAACGTACCCACAGCCGGGGCATGAGCGCCTGCATGGAATATTTGTAACCGAACTGCTCCCCTTCGCGCACCTGCCGGTTCGGGTGGCGCATGTCGCTCTGCGTCTGGTTTTGGACGTCCTCCGGATTCTCGGCGAACACGTCCACATCTAACCAGTAATCTGCCCCCAACAGGTCGTCTAATCGCTTGTAATTCAGATTCTCCGCTGCGAAGAGCCCGATGCCGCCCCGGAAGAGCGTTTGGTCGTTCGGCTGCCATTCGGCCGCGGATTGCAGCGTCAGTTCGCGGTAATCCCGTACCCGGCTGGCCAGAATGTAATGCGCCCGCGGCGAGTCGTACCGGTTCCGGCTGACCAGCGCGGCCCAGTCGATCTGACGGACGTTCTCGTCCGTGCGCCAGAGTTCCGTTACGATCTCCCGCATCTCGCTCCCCTCGGGTTGGAAGCTCGGCATGTTGCGGTAGTAGTCGGGCCGCGGGTTCGGGGCGTTCTGCCAGTCGAGGCCCGAATAGCTTTCGGTGCCGAAACGCGCCGCAAGGGTGGTCGTTATTTTCAGTTTCTCGTTCGCGGAGGCGTATTCGTGGGTCACCATCGCCACCGGCTGCCGCGCCTCGCGCACGTTTGCCGACCGCTTTTTGTCGCCCCACCGTCCCCACGCGGGGTTGTATAAGTTATTGCCTGTCAGTTTATACGCTTCTGCGGTGGAGGCTGACTGCAAGGCCCGTTCGGTCGGGGCGTACCACGCTGTCAGCGCGATGCGGTGCCGGCCGCCGCCGAACCGTTTGGAAACTGACCCGAATGCGGCCCAGCTGTCGTTCCATACGCCGTCGATCACATAGGATTCTCCCCACGACTGCCCGGCGAAAAGAGAATAGCCCCAGCCGTTTTTCGCGTTCTCGCCGGAGTTGTAGCCGGCGGTGCCGCGGAGGTTATAGGTGCGGTTGGAGGTGGAGAGGGCGATTTTGCCGCCTTTTTGCTGTTGCCACGGCAGAATCTGCCGGTCTTCGTTCTGTCCGATAGCGGCCGGGACGGTCTGGTCGCGGTCGTAAACGGCCGAACCGACGGAGGTCAGTCCGCTGACGGCGTTCCATGCCGGTATGCCGCGGAACCAGTCGGTGAGGGCGACTCCACCCATACGGAGGTCGCGGTAGCGCCAGTCGTAGCCTCTCGGCTTGTAGCGCAGGAAGCTGAATCCGAAGCCGGTGGCTTGTCTGAAATAGCTGTCGTAGGCTTGCAAGGAGCTGAAGTGGAATGTGTTTTCGTCCGCATCTAACTGCCATGCGGTGCGTTCTGCGGCGGAGTTTTCCTGCTGTGCGGCTGTTTTGTTGTGTAAAGACAGAAAAATAATGAAAAACGTCAGAAAAATACGCATCGACTTTCCGGGGTATAAAAAAGGCATACGTCAGGAACGTGCCCGTACAAGAGGTAGGCTAATACACCCTAATACCCGACAAGCCCTGAGCGTATGCCAGGATTGGTAACACTCAGAGCTTCGGGTATTATGCTTCATTTGTTGTCAAGGAGATTTTCTCTTGCGGAGGGGGGGGCCGCTTGCCGGCGAACCGCGGGAGAAGGCAGCCTGTGGGTTGCGCAAATCGCCTTAGTGTTTGATTATTAGCCTTTTCTTGTACGGAAGCTATGCAAAGAACGAACGAATTGTTCTGGGATAAAGATAATCGTTTCTATGGAAATAGCGATGCAGTCCGGAGTGTAAAAACTCCGGACTGCATCTATGGAAGCGACATCGGGTTCGTCATTAATCGTAGGTTTATTTAGCACCGTGCCGGATGGAACCGTACCTTTTCTGAAGAAAAGGTACCCAAAAGACTTTCAGATAGCTGCGCTACTCCTTAGGCTCCGCAGTCCTCTTGCATTGAGTTTGCTTTGGGCCGGAGCAATAGACCGTTCTACTGCACCTTAGTTCGACCTCGCACCCACCCCCCCGAGCGGCTTCGCCGCTGGGCGCAGAGGTCGGCGATCCGAAGGATTGCAATATAAAGAGCGGTCTATTGCTCCCGGCCCAAGAGAATCGAAGCCGAGGGTACCCGGCAGGCTCAAGAGATGCGCAAACATCTCAATAGGTTCCTTTTGTTCACAACCGAGCAGCGTTTCGAGAGCAGAGGCCGCTTGCGGACTATGCCGAGATAACGCGAGGAAAACAAGCGAAGCGCAGTTAAAGAGAACAGTTCCCTCCCGAACACGTACAATAAAACCTACCGTTAAAGGATCAGCATGGCATCGCCATAGGTACCGAACTTATACCCCTCCTTTTTAGCCGTCTCGTAGAGCTTCATCAGTTGCTCATAGCCCGCGAACGCCGACACCATCATCAGCTGCGTAGACAGCGGCAAATGGAAATTCGTCACCATCGCATTCGCCACACTGAAATCATACGGCGGGAAAATGAACTTATTCGTCCAGCCCTCGAACGGTTTGAGCATGCCATCCGTCGAGACCGAACTCTCGATCGTCCGCATCACCGTAGTGCCGATCGCACAGACCCGTTTTTCCTTCGCCCGCGCCGCATTGACGATCCGCACCGCCTCCTCCGGGATGAAAATCTGCTCACTATCCATCTTGTGCTTCGTCAAATCCTCCACATCCACCGAGCGGAAATTCCCCAGCCCCACATGCAGCGTCACCTCCGCACAACCGATCCCCTTGATCTCCAGCCGTTTGAGCAGATGCTTGCTGAAATGCAGCCCCGCCGTCGGCGCCGCTACCGCCCCCTCGACCTTGGCATAGATCGTCTGATAGCGTTCCGCATCGATCGGCTCCACCTTGGGCCGTATCCACCGCGGCAGCGGCGTTTCGCCCAACTTGTAGAGAGCCGCCTTGAACTGGTCGTAATCGCCGTCGAACAGGAAACGCAGCGTCCGGCCCCGCGAAGTCGTATTGTCGATCACCTCCGCCACCAGCGCGTCATCGTCGCCGAAATAGAGTTTGTTCCCGATCCGTATCTTGCGCGCCGGGTCGACCAGCACATCCCACAGCCGCTGTTCGCGGTTCAGCTCGCGCAGCAGGAAGATCTCGATCTCGGCCCCCGTCTTCTCCTTATTGCCGTACAGCCGGGCCGGGAAAACTTTCGTGTTGTTGAAGATCATCACATCGCCCTCCCGGAAATAACCGATGATGTCTTTGAAAATCTTGTGCTCGATCTTTCCGCTCTTGCGGTCGAAAACGAGCAGGCGCGATTCGTCGCGATTCTCGGCCGGGTATTTCGCCAGCATGTCAGGCGAAAAATCGTACTTGTACTGCGAAAGTTTCATTCTGTATGGTGATTTTCTTGTTTTCTCGTTAACGGAGCCTTTCCGAAAAATTCCTTTGTGCTGCGCGCTGACGGAAATTCAACGAAAAGCCTATGGGCTTTTGCGTTGTCTTTCCTTTGTCAGCAATGCGCGCAACGGAGGGGACTGCGCTTACGCCGCGCGGGCGGTGCCGCGGGCACTCCGTATCGGCAGCCTCTACCCCCAAGCCCGCCGACCGACAGACTGTAATCAGGCTGACGCCCTGAGGCAATGCGTTCCCGAAACAACGAACAGTAAATTAATATACGGAATCAGGCCGGATTTGTTTCAACGGTCAGCGTATCCGGGAACAAACGGGATTGCAGCTGTTCCGGCGTCACACACTCCTCTGCGCGGAATCCCCCGCTGCGCACCCGCCGCAGCGCGACCAAATGCCCTCCGCTCCCGAGCCGCTCGCCCAAGTCGCGCGCGAAAGACCGGATATATGTTCCCTTGCTGCACGCAATGCGGACCGTCACCCGCGGAACCTCGGGCAGTTCGCACCCTTCGACAGAAGCGGCATAGATCGTGATCCGTGTTGTCCGCATCTTCACCTCCTCGCCTTCGCGGGCATACTCGTAAGCCCGCTTCCCTTCCAATTTTTTCGCCGAATAGAGGGGCGGCTCCTGCTCCTGCTCGCCCACGAAGCCTTGCAGCACCTCCTCGATCTGCCGCCGGGTGATGTGCTTCCACGGATAACGCGCATCGATCGGATGTTCCAGATCGTAGCTCGGCGTCGTAGCACCCAATTCGACGGTCGCCAGGTACTCTTTCTCCTCGGCCTGCAATTCGTCCACGCGTTTGGTGGCGCGCCCCACGCACACGAGCAGCACGCCGGTGGCTAACGGATCGAGCGTTCCGGCGTGCCCGACCTTGATCTTGCGGTGGCCGAGCTTGCGCATCAGCGTCCGCACTTTCCGCACCACGTCGGTCGAAGTCCACCCTAACGGTTTGTCGACGGGAATCACAAGGCCCTCGACGAACGGATAGCCGGGCCCGAGGGTTTCCAATAAAGTATCTGCCATGAAAAAACAGGTAGGTATAGACGACTTCCCTCCAAGTCAGGTCCTGAGTCTCTCCCCAACAACCCGGCGACCAGGCCGCAGAACGGCTTGGTTATAAGGCGGAACAGGCCGGAAACGATTGAAAATCGAACATACATTAAAAGTGGGGCGAAGCCGCGTATATAATACTTGCCCCAAAAAATTATCCCAAGATCACCGCCACGGTTCCCGCCCCGGCGCAATAGAGGGCGAACCACCACAGTTTTCCGCGGCTCACGATACGGATCATCACTTTGCAGGCGAACAGCCCTGCCGCATAAGCCGACAGAAATCCTGCGGCCAATGCCGCGCCCGATATGCCCGACGCGGCGGGCGAGAATTCGCCTTTGAGCAGTTCGAGGAATGCTTCGCCCAGGATCGGCACGAGCACCATCAGGAACGAGAATTTCGCCAGCTGGGTCCGGTCGTCGCCGAGCAGCATCCCGGTCGCGATCGTGGAGCCTGACCTCGAGATCCCCGGTATCACGGCAACTGCCTGCGCCAATCCGATAATGAAGGCGTCTTTCGCCCTAATGTTCCTGGCTTTTGTCGGACGGACGAAATGGGTGAGCAGCAGCAAGCCTGCCGTCACGAAGAGCATGCAACCCACGAACCGCACGCCGCTCCCGAACAAAGCCTCGACCTGGTCTTTAAAAAACAGTCCGACGATCAATACGGGAATCATCGAGATCACGAGTTTCAGGAGGTACCTGGATTCCGGATTGGCCTTGAATTCGAGCCCGCCGCGGACGAGCCGCACGATCTCGCCCCAGAACACGGTAATCGTGGCCAGCACGGTGGCGGCGTGCACGAGTATGGCGAAAGTGGCGTTGTCCATATCGGCCCCGAGGATATTCCCGAGTATAACGAGGTGGCCGGACGAACTGACGGGCAGAAACTCGGTCAGCCCCTGGAGCAGGCCGAGCAGAATGGCGTCGATGGTTCCCATTTATTCGGTTTTCGTGTCGGTTGCGGCGTTTTCTCCGGTTTCGGAAGTTTTCGGCCGGTACATAATCGCGAAAATCTCGAAGAGGAATCCTGCGAGCAGCAACACGGGCGCCACATACAAGCGCCGGAAGCTGAACATCCGGTCGTTGAACTGCGTTGCGGGGTCTTCGCTGCCGCCGCCGCTGAGCAGAATGAAGCCGAGGATGATCGCGGCGATGCCGCACAAGATCATCACGTAGTTGCGCCGGTCGAGCGCCATGGCGGAATTCCGCATTTCGGACGCAGGGGTCTGTTTCTTCATATCGTTTCTATTTTATTCGATCTTTTATTTGTACGTACCCGCATAGAACTGTTCTCTTTGTGAACAAAGAGAACCAGAAAAACTTTCTGAGATGCTTACGCATCTCTTGAGCCTGCCGGGTACCCTTGTTTCCGATTCGTTTGGGGTGTGAGCAATAGCGGGCACTTAGGTAAATAACGCTTTATGCCCGCTATTGCCACGCCCCAAAGAAAACACAATGCAAGAGGACTGCGGAGCCTAAGGAGTAGCGCAGCTATCTGAAAGTTTCTTTGGTTCTTTCTTTTCAAAGAAAGAACGGTACCAGGCGGCACAATGCAAATAAACGATCGGTAAAGATCAGTCCGTCTGCCGCACGTAACGGTTGACAGCCAAAGCCGTAAAGGTAGTGCAAATGAGCACCCCCGCCAAAATCATCGCACTGAAAAGCAAAGCGAACGTTTCCCGGTCGCAGACCAGCTTCACCTCCGGCATCACCTCCGACAGCCCGTCCACAAACAGATACAACAGTCCCGACGCCAACACCCCCGCCACCACGCCCTGCGTGAAACTGCGCAGCACGAACGGCCGCCGGATAAACCCCGGCGTCGCCCCCACCAGCCGCATCGTCGCGATCGACTGCCGCCTCGCCGCCACCGCCAACCGCAGCGTGTTCGAGATCAGCATCACCGTCACCACGAGCAAAAAACCGCCCAATCCGAGCAAAATATAATTCAGCCGGTTGAGATTCCGCATCACCGCCTCCACAATCTTCCGCTGGTAAACCACCTCCTCCACCCCACTCCACGACGCGCACTCTGTTTCCAGCGCCGCCAGCTCCTCCGCATCGGCATATCCCGGATTCAGCGTCAGCTCATACGACGCCGGCAGCGGATTCTCGCCCAGAAAATCCACGAAATCCGTCCCGATGTAAGTCTGAAAATCCCGGGCCGCCTCGTCCGCCGAAATATAGCGCCACGTAGCCACCGCCGGGTGCATTCCCATTCGCCGTTCGATCAAAGAGCGCTGCTCTTGCGTCACCGTGTCCGCCAGCATCACCGAAAACCGCAACTCGCTGCGCACCGCCGACGTCGACGAGTAGGCATTGATCAGGATATACCCCACCACCCCCAGCAACAGCAGCACCAGCGTCACACTGACCGTCGCCACCGAATAGTCCGCTTTGAGTCCCCTGCGTCCCGCCATGCCCTTAGTCGTTCTTATTACGTTTGACACTCCGCACCCCGAGCCCCACCAGCAGCCCCAACGCCCCCAGCAGCAGAACCGCAGACGATGCCCGCGTAATCCCCGCCAGCAGGTCGAAATGCGGCGCAGCAAAGCTGAACACAATAGTATGTTCGCCCGCCGGCACCCGAATTCCCCGCAGCACATAGTCCGCCCGGAAGTACGGCACCGGCTCCCCGTCCAAGAACGCCGACCACCCCTTCGGATAATAGATCTCCGACAAGACCGCCACCCCGTCCGTCGTCCGCCGCGTGCGGTAAGTCTGCCGGTTCACACGATACTCCGTCAGCGCAATGGTTGCCGCAGAATCCGCCCGCAGACCGGTGTCGGAAAGCCCCTCGAGCTGCCCCGCGAACCGGCGGTCCACCACCGCCGTCGTGTGCGGATCGAACCCTCCGCCCCGGTTGTCACTCTCCAGCGCCGCGATCTCCTCGTCCGCCCCCGAGACCCACGCGATGGAATCGACGAACCACGCACTGCCGCACGCCGCCGGATTCCGCTGCACCGCCGGCTGCCCCCCGTCCGCCCGATCCGGAACGATGAAATACTTGGTGTTCAGCATGTCGTACACCGCCATGTTGTTCCTGGACAAATGCCGCTCGATCAGATCCTGATACCGCCGGAGCTTCGCCGCATGATACCCCCCCACCGACCGATGATGGTACGAAGTCGTCGCGTCGGTGAACGGATCGACCGTGAAATTCGCCACCCGGTAATCCGTCGTATCCTGCAGAATCAGCCGGTCGGCCTCCGTCATCGGAATGGCCAGCGCCTGCCGTTTCGGATGAAAGTCGTCCGCCGAAACGTACCGTTTGTCCACCGGGAACAGGTCGAACAGCACGATCCCGCACAGAACCGCCGCAAACCAGCCTTTCCCAATCTTATGCTTCGCAAACAGCCACACGATCCCCGCCGTAAGTACGACGAACAGCAGCGACCGGAACGCATCCTCCCGCATCATCGCCGCCCGTTCCTCCTGCATCGCCACCACGATCTGCGCCGGCAAGCCCATCGCCTCGTCGTTCGGCCCCGCAAAACTGCCGACCGCCGGCCCGAACAGCCCGATCAGCCCGATCAGCAGCGCCAGCCCCCCCACAATCAGGAGCGACCCCTTGAGCCCCCGTCGAATACGAGTAGAATCGCCCTCTCCGTCACAACCCTCCCACAGCCGCGCCAACCCGAGAATCGCCAGCAGCGGCACCGCCCACTCGACCACCACCAATATCATCGACACCGTGCGGAACTTGTCGTACATCGGCACGTAGTCGATAAACAAGTCCGTGAACCACTGCATATTCCGCCCCCAAGCCAACAAAATCGCCAGCACCGATACCGCCGCGATCCACCACTTCTCCCTCCCGCGTAAGACGAACAGCCCGAACACCGCCAGGAACACCAGTCCCGCCCCTAAGTAGACCGGTCCGTCCGTCGAAGGCTGCCCCCCCCAGTACGACGGCAGGTTCCGTTCAAACCCCCGCGGCACCTCGTACCCCCTGAGCGATCGGGCCACCTCGCCGTCCGGCCGGAAATCATGCCCCCCGCCGTACAGATTCGGCACCAAAAGATTCAGCGTTTCGAGCTTGCCGTAGCTCCACGCCGTAATGTAGTCGCGGTCGAGCCCCCCCGTCCGGTTCGCCGCATCCGCCGCCGTGCGCGTATCGGTCAGCTCGCTCCTGCCGCGCGTGGTCTCCGGCGTGTGCTGCGCCACATAATACAGCTGCACCAGATTGGCCCCCACCGCCAGCACAGCCGCCGCCGCCAGCACAGCCGTTGTCTTTCCGAACCGCGCCAATGCCTTCGCCCGGTAAGCGACGACGAACTCGTTGACAACCAGCGCCAACAAGACGAACAGGAAGTAGTAGGTGATCTGCGGGTGGCTGGTCGAAATCTCGACCGCCGCGAACACCCCCGCCAATGCCGCCCCGAGCCACCGGTGCCGCCGGTAGGCGTACCACACCGCCCCCACCATCGGCGCCACCCACGCCAGGGCCATCATCTTCGTGATATGTCCGGCCCCGATAATGATAATGAAGTACGACGACAGCCCGTAGCCCAATCCCCCCGCGATCGAGAGCCACGGATCGACCCCGAAGAGCAGCAGCATGAGGTAGAACCCCGCCATGGCAATGAAAATCCACGCCGCCGGCTGCCCGAGGAAATAGAGGCGGTCGGCCGCCTGTTTGACCCACCGCCCGTCGTAGTTCATGCTGATGAGGTACGACGGCATCCCGCCGAAGTTGCGCCCGGCCCACTGCGGATGTTCGCCGTAGCGGTCGATGTGCTGCTGGATGTCGCTCGTCACGCCGTTGAACATGACCATATCGGTCTGGCGCAGCGCCTGTCCGTCGTACTGCGGGGCGAAAAACAGAGCCGACACGGCGGCGAAAACCGCCAATGCGACGATATGGGGCAACGCTTTCCGGAAAAAGCGGACAAGACCGTTCTGCATAACACGCTGGAATTTGGGGTTAAAAGTACGTTTTTCCGGGGGATTTCGCAACCGGGCCGCCGCAGAGACGAATCGGATTCTCATTTCGGCCGTGCAGGGCCGCGCAGGGCCGTGCAGGGCCGGGCTTATGCCCTCGAAAAGGCCGGCAGGAGGGGGAAGCCGGCGCGGGAACCGGGAAAAACACCGCCTCGGAATTTCGCGCCGACATTGCACACCCGGCACTATCTTTGTATTTTTACGGCCGGATCGTAAAATGCCGTCCTCTATGTTTCGCCACCTGCTCACCATGTTCGTCTCTTTTTTCAAGATCGGCTGCTTCACTTTCGGGGGGGGCTATGCCATGATACCCATTATCCAGAAAGAGGTGATCGACAAACGCCGGTGGGTCGGAAAGGAGGAGTTCATCAACCTGCTGGCCGTGGCCCAGTCGGCTCCGGGGCCGATGGCGGTGAATGTCTCGATTCTGGTGGGCTACAAGATTTCCCGCACCCGGGGGGCGATGGCGGCGTTCCTCGGCACGGTGCTGCCGTCGTTCATCATCCTGCTGGTGGTCGCTATCTTTTTCTCGCGCATCTATAAAGACCCGGTGGTGAACAGCATCTTCAAGGGGATGCGCCCGGCGGTGGTGGCGCTGATCCTGCAACCGGTCTTCTCTTTTGCCAAAGGGCTGAAATATTGGGAGTACGGAGTGTTCATCGCGATCGCGGCGGCGATCTGGCTCAAATTGTCGCCGGTGTGGTTCATCGCAGGGGGAATTGCGGCAGGGGTGGGATGGACTTTCTGGAAATCGAAACGCCTCACTCGACAGTAAGCCATGCTTTATCTCCAGCTTTTTCTGACTTTCTTCAAAATCGGCCTCTTCGGTTTCGGGGGCGGTTACGCGATGATTTCGCTGATCCAGACGGAGGTGGTGACCACGCACGGCTGGATTTCGGGCGCGCAGTTCGCGGACATCATCGCGATCTCGCAGGTCACGCCCGGCCCGATCGCGATCAACAGTGCGACTTACATCGGGTATACGGCGACGGGATCGGTATGGGGTTCGGCTTTAGCGACGCTGGGGGTGTGCGCGCCGTCGTTAGTCATTATGCTGCTGGCGTCGCGGTTCTACCTCAGGATGAAGGACAATCCTTATGTAGCGCAGGTGATGAAGGCGCTCCGACCGGTGGTGATCGGGCTGATTCTGGCGGCGGCGCTTCTTCTGCTGACGCCGGATAATTTCATCGACTGGAAAAGCTATGTGATTTTCGGTGCGGTGCTCGTGGCGGCGGTTCGCAAGGTGAATCCGATTCTGCTGATCTTCCTGGCAGGGCTCGCCGGCTGGGTGCTGTATTGACCGATCGGTTAGGTACATACTTGGCGGACAGCATGTGATCTGTTGTCCCCAAAGCCGTCGTCGGGGAGGGTTTCGGCCTGCCTGCTCCGCCAGAGCCCCACTTGGCACACCGCAGAATTCTGAACTGGCGTTTTTCAGCTTACAATAAAGTTATACGACCCGGGCGGGATATTTTCGTATCCCGCCCAGGTCGCATATATATCCTGTCCCATCCCCGCCCCGTCACTTCGCTCTGTTCTGCTACTCGGCCCGCAGAGCCTACTTCGACTTATGCCATCTCCCCCGCTCGTAGCAGACCGCCCCGTCTAATGCCGACATATATTCCGCTTTGCGTCGATACCCCTCCTCGGTGAAGAAAAACGCAAAACCCATATACGCCCGCCCCTTTCGTGAAAGATAGAGCATCGCGCAACGGGTATAACTCTCGTCCGCCAGCGTCTGCGGTTCGATCGGCAGTTCGAGCACGAATATCGAGTCGGCATGGAACCGCCGCTTCACTTCCCGTCCCGAAACGACCCGGACGTGTTCTTCAAAGCGAATCGTGTCCTGCCCCTGCGAAATATTCAGCAGGTCGTTTTCGATCCAAACGCGATGTTTTGTCCCTCCAAGTATACCACTATACAAAACTACACTCTGCCGGTCGTCCGACTGGAGCAGCAGACCGAATGCCCCTGTTCTGACCCACCGTTTCCATGTGCGTTTTGCTGTATCACGCACCCCAATGTAGCCATATAACCAGGAATAAACCGAGGTATCGATGGAATCCCTTCGGGATTTTAACGAATCACATGGGATTCTTTGCTGGCAAAATCCGCCAGCTCGTCAGCCCGGAAAGACTGGGCCGCCGCGCGGCCGAACCCCGAAAGGCCCGGCAGCACCGCAAACACCGTCGACAAAACAAGTATAAAATGATTTCGTCGCATGAGCCGGATATTTTTTGCGTTTGTGTCCGTGCCCCAGCGCGCCCGGTTTCCCCAGGACATCATCAGCCCCAAGCCACTCGTCCCCTCATCAGGGAGCCCTATTCCACCGCCGCAGTTTCCGGCGCCGTCATCTCCGGCCGCTCGAAACCGTCGGCCGTCGCCTTGTCGGTCATCCGCTTGATGCGATTGTCCAAATCCGGATGCGTCGAGAACAACTGCTGCACCTTGTTGGTCTTATCCGCCCCCATCTCCTCTTCCATCTTCTTCAGCTTCTCGAACGAGAGCGCCATCGCCCACGGATTCTCGCCGTGCGATTTCAAGAAATTGTACCCGTATTCATCCGCCGCATACTCCTGTTTCTGCGAGAATTTCGACTGCGTCACCGCCTCGCCCAGATCGCCTAACTGCGAATCCGACAACTTGGCCGCCGTCCCGCCCGCCGAGCTGACCCCGTCGCGCAAAGCCGACGCCAGCAGAGCCGTCCGGAACGCATCCTTGCTGTCCTTGTTCATCACGTGGCCGATCTCGTGGCCGATCACCCCCAGAATCTCCTCGTCGGTCATGATCTGCATCAATCCGGCAAAAACCCGGATGCTCCCGTCGGCACAGGCAAACGCGTTGACATCCCGCACCCGGTAAGCCTTGATGTTCAACCCGTCGACATTGATTTTCGCCGTAATCCGCGCCAGCCGCACGGCAAATTCGTCGTCCCCCTCGCACACCGGATTGTGCGCGTCCATCCAGTCGATATACTCTTTGACATAGCCTTTGATCTGCGCATCGGTCAGCGTAGCCGCCTGCAATACTTTGGCTCCCGCCCCGATAGCCTTGTTCAGCCTGAATTGAGCGTGCGAAACTCCCGCAGCCGAGAGAGCCGCAACTGCCAGAAAAGTCAGAATCCGTTTCATGTGAAATCGATTTGATAATTTTTGATTTTTTCGCTGCAAATGTAAGCCAACCGAACCGATTTGTCAACAGTTTCCCGTCGGTATTTAACCAGGCTGTTCCGGCCCGCCTCGTTGTATAAATTCGGCGGGAGCTTTCCCGATTCACGGGAATGGAACAAACGCTCCTCCGCCCCAAATCCTATTCCGAACGCAGCGACCGGACCGGATTGACCGTTGCCGCCCGCCAACTCTGGAGCCCTACGGTCAGGAGAACCACGATCAGAATAATGATGCCGCCGCCGATAAAAAATCCCGGGTGCAGGGTAATCTTATACGGATAGCTCCGGAGCCATTGCGACATGACATAATAAGCAATCGGTGTCGCCACCAGGAATGCGATCCCTACATAGATCAAGTAATTGCCTATGAGCAGAGCCACAATCTGCCCCGAGGTAGCCCCCTGGACCTTCCGCACGCCGATCTCCTTTTTTCTCCGGGCATTCGAGAAGACGATCAGGCCGAATATGCCGAAGCACGAGATCCCCACCGCCAGAACGGAAAAAATAGTGAAGATGGTTTTGAAACGCTGCTCCGAGTGATAGAGTCGGGACAGATACGTATCCAACATATCAATCTGAAGCGGTTCCGAAGGGTTGAACTGGTTATAAACCGCTTCGATCTCGCCGAATACCCGTTGAATATCTTCCACGGAAGACATTTCGACCCTGACATTGATCAGCCCGGCCGGAATCGGGACAACGAAAATAGTCAGCGGTTCGACCCCCTGCCGCAAAGGTTTGAAGTTGAAGTTGCGGCAGACGCCGGCGATCTTCAACAGCGGAATATTCGGATCGTCGCCCGTTTCCTGCTGAATATAGAGCTGCTCATAGTCTTCCGCCTGCAATGACGTCATCGCGGATTCATTGAGGATCACGTTCGTTCTGTCTTCCCGGAACCGGGTATCCCCATGTATCATCTCGACGCCGAAAGTCGAAAAGAAAGCGGTATCGACATACAGGAATTTGCTCCAGATTTCCTTTTTCTCTTCCTGATAGCGGCCCTGCAACTTCCCGCCTATATCGATATTCCCCACCACCCCTTGGGTAATACTGATATTTTGCACGAAAGGCAGTTGTCGGAGTTCCGAGAAGAAAGCCTGCCGGTGCTGGTATATGATTTCATCCATCCCGATGCAGACGATCTGCTCTTTGTCGAACCCGAGATCTTTGGTTCTCAGGTGGTTGAGTTGTGCCGAAATGACCAGCGTGCAGGCAATCACTCCGATCGAGGCGATCAGTTGAACGACGATGAGTATCTGGCGGAACAGCATTACTCCGCGCCCGTTCCGCATGCGACCGGTATAAAGCGCATGGATGGGGTCGAGCGAACTGAGGTAAAAGGCCGGATAGCTGCCGGCAATAATCCCGACGACTAATGTCCCGCCGATTAATAACCCCCATTGCCAGAGGTTGTTCATCCAGATGAACGGATAGCGAATCCCGGCCAATCCGCTGAAATACGGCATCAGCAGATTGACAATAATCAGCGCCAACAGCATCGCGCAAAAAGTCATTAGGATGGATTCGCCGAGGAATCGGACGATCAACATCCTGCGCGTGGCGCCGTTCACTTTCCGCAGTCCGATCTCTTTGGCGCGCATCATCCCCTGTGCCGTAGACAAATTGAAGAAGTTGACGATCGCCAGCAGCAGGATGATGATCCCGACCCAGATCATGGACATGACTTGTTTGTGATTCCCCCCTTTGAAAGCGGTGAACAGGTCTGCGTAGTTGAAATAGACATCCGAAAGCGGGTAGCACACCACCCGTTCCACTTCGTATTGCAGGTTGCCGTTTTTGCGGACGACTTCCTGTATCTTGGCATTCAATGCCGCTATATCCTGCCCGTCCCGGACTTTGGCGAAGATTTCATATTGCCACCGGTGCCAGTCTTGGCCCAATGTCATCCCGTCGTACAGTACTTCCCGGGGATTGAGCGGGAGTATCATGGAAAAGCGGATCGACGAGTTTAAAGGCACATCGGCCGTAACCGCCGTAACGACACCCTGACGATAGTCGCTAATGGTCACAGCCTGTCCGATGGGATCCTGATCGCCGAACAGCACCTTGGCCGTAGTTTCGGTCAGCACGACCGAATTGGCGTCAGGGAAAGGGTTCCGGCGATCTCCCCGGATGATCTGGAAAGAAAAGACGTCGAAAAAGCCGGGGTCGACTTCCAGCAATCCTTCCTGGGTATATACTTCCTGTTCCGGTTGATCCGGCCGTCTGATCGAAGTCAGATAAGGTCTGCCGGCGACATTGGAGATGGCTTCGATCTCCGGCACCCCTGCCGCAATGGTCGGCGCCAAAGCATACGGACACCCCCAGCCGCTGATTTTGTAAATCCGCTCCGCATCTTTGTGGAACATGTTCATCGTCAGTTCCCGCACGGCATATTGGCCGATGAATATGACGGTGGCTAATGCGAATGCGAACCCCAAGATATTGAGCCGGACGTACAATTTATGCCTGGGGAATAAGGTCTTGATGCGCATGTTTAGTTTAGAGTAGGGTGGGAATCAGTGTAATGATAATTTTCTAAAAATAATTAAAACATTGAGAATTAACAATATTCCGACTTACAAAAATATAAATATGTCCAATATCGTTATCCTATAAGGGATAACAGCCTGCAAAGCATTCGATTTTTCCCATTTTGAACGGGTTGTCACTGGAAGCGTTGTTTTCCCGGAAATTCGACAAAATGAGCCTTTGTACCGGCATTGGGCAGCCTCCCGGCAAAATGCCATGAAGCTACAGAACCGTCTCGTTTCGAGGCCGGTAGTAGATTAGCAATGTTTTTTGATAATCGCGGATAAAAAATGCCGGGACAATGCAGTATAAAGGCGAAGGCGCAAAAAACACGCGAGGCGGTTCCGGAAAGAACCACCTCGCGTACATAACAGACAGACTTTGCCGATCGACTCGCCGTTGATGCCCAGCAAGTCCGCCTCGCGCACATAACAGACAGACTTTTGACCTCAAGCAATCACCCTACTCCGTCGCAAGTCCTTCCGTCGCCGCTTCCGCCGCAGAAGCCATCGCATCCTTCGGCCCGACGATCAGATTCTGGAACTGACGCGTCCCCGTCCCCGCAGGGATCAAGTGGCCGCAGATCACATTCTCCTTGAGTTTTTCGAGCGGATCGACCTTGGCATTGATCGCCGCCTCGTTCAAGACTTTCGTCGTTTCCTGGAACGAAGCCGCCGACATGAAGCTGCTGGTCTGCAACGCCGCCCGGGTAATCCCCTGCAGCACCTGATTTGAAGTCGCCGGCACCGCATCGCGCACCTGCACTTCCTTCAAATCCTTGCGCCGGAGCGTCGAGTTTTCGTCCCGCAGCTGCCGCAGCGTAACGATCTGACCCGCCCGAAGCGTTGTCGAATCCCCCGCATCCGTCACGACTTTCTTTTCGTAGATGTCGTCGTTTTCTTCCATGAAGTCCCACTTGTCCACGATCTGTTCCGGCAGGAACCGCGTATCGCCCGGGTCTTCGATCCGCACCTTGTTCATCATCTGACGGACGATGATCTCGAAGTGCTTGTCGTTGATCTTCACCCCTTGCATGCGGTAGACCTCCTGGATTTCATTGACAATGTATTCCTGCACTTTGGTCGGCCCCTGGATCGAGAGAATATCCTCCGGCGTGATGGCCCCGTCGGAGAGCGGCATCCCGGCCCGGATGTAGTCGTTTTCCTGCACCAGAATCTGTTTCGACAGCGGCACGAGGTACTTCTTGACTTCGCCCGTCCGTGAGGTCACAGCGATCTCGCGGTTCCCGCGTTTGATCTTCCCGAACGAGACTTCGCCGTCGATTTCGGAAACGACCGCCGGATTGCTCGGATTCCGCGCCTCGAACAGCTCGGTAACCCGCGGAAGCCCCCCGGTAATGTCCCCCGCCTTGCCCACGGCGCGCGGAATCTTGATCAGGATGTCCCCGGCATTCACCTTGGCATTTTCCTTGACCACGATATGGGCCCCTACCGGCAGGTTGTACTGTTTCTGTTCGTCGCCGCTCTTGTCCAGAATCTTGATGACCGGGTTCTTGGTCTTGTCGCGCGATTCGATGATCACTTTCTCGCGATACCCGGTCGTTTCGTCCGACTCTTCGCGATAGGTGACGTTCTCGATCACGCTGTCGAAGGTCACCTTACCGCCGAACTCACTGATGATAACCGCATTGTACGGGTCCCACTCGCACAGCAGATCCCCTTTCGCGACCTTGTCCCCGGTATTGACATACAAGGTCGCCCCGTACGGCAGATTGGCATTGTACAAGGTCGCCCCCGTATTGTCGTCCACGATCCGCAGATCGGCCAGCCGGCTGATCACCATATAGACCGTCCGCCCGGTATCGTCCTTGCGTTCGACCATCTTGAGTTCGTCGATCTCGATATGCCCGTCGTACCGGGCCACGATCTTGTTGTCGGCCGCCGAGCCGCCGGCAACCCCCCCGACGTGGAACGTACGAAGCGTCAGCTGCGTCCCCGGCTCGCCGATGGACTGCGCGGCGATCACCCCGACCACTTCGCCTTTCTGCACCATGTGTCCGGTGGCCAAGTTCCGCCCATAACATTTAGCGCACACCCCTTTCCTGCTTTCGCAAGTGAGCACGGAGCGGATTTCGACCATTTCGATCGGAGATTCCTCGATCGCTTTGGCAATCTCCTCGGTAATCTCTTCCCCCGCCCTGACAATCAGTTCGTTATTCAGCGGATTGTAGATGTCGTGCACCGAAGTCCGCCCCAGGATCCGTTCATAGAGCGACTGCACCACTTCTTCGTTCCGCTTGATGGCCGTAGCCTGCAATCCGCGCAGCGTGCCGCAGTCTTCTTCGGTAATAATGACATCCTGGGCCACATCCACCAACCGTCGGGTCAGATACCCCGCGTCGGCGGTCTTCAATGCAGTATCGGCCAGCCCTTTTCTGGCACCGTGGGTGGAGATAAAGTACTCCAGCACGCTCAATCCCTCCTTAAAATTGGAGAGGATCGGGTTTTCGATGATCTGCGCCGCTTCGGCCGTAGATTTCTGCGGCTTGGCCATCAAACCGCGCATCCCCGACAGCTGCCGGATCTGTTCCTTAGACCCACGCGCCCCCGAGTCCAACATCATATATACCGGGTTGAACCCCTGGTCGTCCTCGGTCAGCTGTTTGAGCACCGTGTGGGTCAGTTTCGAGTTGGTGTGCGTCCAGATGTCGATGATCTGGTTGTACCGTTCATTGTTGGTGATGAACCCCATGTTGTAGTTCTCCATCACCTCGGCCACCTGATTGTAGCCGTCCTGCACCAATGCCTCTTTCTCTTTCGGAATGATGACCGCATCCAGGTTGAAGCTCAGCCCGCCCCGGAAGGCCATCTGATACCCCAATGCCTTGATGTCGTCCAAGAAATTGGCCGTAACCGCCGCGCCGCACTGTTTCATCACATCCCCGATAATATCCCGCAGCGATTTCTTGGTCAAGAGCATGTTGATATACCCGACCTGCTTCGGCACCACCTGGTTGAAGATGATCCGCCCGACCGTGGTGTCAATAATATTCCCCGGCGCCAACCGCAGCTTGACTTCCGCATGCAAGTCCACCCGCCCTTCGTTGTTCGCGATAATCGCCTCTTCCGGCGAGTAGAACACGAGCCCTTCGCCCTTGACCCCTTTCCGCGGCTTGGTGATGTAGTACAGCCCCAGGACCATGTCCTGCGACGGCACGGTAATCGGCGCCCCATTGGCCGGATTGAGGATGTTGTGCGATCCGAGCATCAAGAGCTGCGCTTCCAGAATCGCGGCATTCCCCAGCGGCAAGTGTACCGCCATCTGGTCGCCGTCGAAGTCGGCGTTGAAGGCCGTACATGCCAGCGGGTGCAGCTGCAATGCCTTCCCTTCGATCAGTTTCGGCTGGAATGCCTGGATCCCGAGCCGGTGCAGCGTTGGGGCGCGGTTCATCAGCACCGGATGCCCTTTGATGACGTTTTCGAGAATATCCCAGATCACCGGGTCTTTCCGGTCGATAATCTTCTTGGCCGACTTCACCGTCTTGACGATCCCCCGTTCGATGAGTTTCCGCACGACGAACGGCTTGTACAGTTCCGCCGCCATATCCTTCGGAATCCCCATTTCGTGCATTTTCAGCTCCGGCCCGACGACAATGACCGAACGGGCCGAATAGTCCACACGCTTCCCGAGCAAGTTCTGCCGGAACCGCCCCTGTTTCCCTTTGAGCGAGTCGGAGAGCGACTTGAGCGGCCGATTGCTTTCGGTCTTCACCGCATTGCTTTTACGGCTGTTGTCAAAGAGCGAGTCGACCGCTTCCTGCAACATGCGTTTCTCGTTCCTGAGAATCACCTCCGGTGCCTTGATTTCGATCAATCGTTTCAAGCGGTTGTTCCGGATAATCACGCGCCGGTACAGGTCATTGAGGTCGGATGTGGCGAACCGCCCCCCGTCCAGCGGCACGAGCGGCCGCAGCTCCGGCGGTATCACCGGTATGACACGCATGATCATCCACTCCGGCTTGTTGACGTCTCGGCTGGCTCGGAATGCTTCCACGACGTTCAGCCGTTTCAATGCTTCGCTTTTCCGCTGCTGCGAGGTCTCGGTCGATGCTTTGTGCCGCAGCGAGTAGGAGAGTTCGTCCAGGTCCACGCGCTGCAACATGAGTTCCAAAGCCTCGGCCCCCATCATCGCGATGAATTTGTTCGGATCGCTGTCTTCCAGCGCACGATTCCCTTTAGGTAAAGTGTCGAGCAGGTCGAGGTATTCTTTTTCGGTGAGCAAGTCCCCTTCTTCGACATTCTCCGCCGCCCCTTTCTGGATCACGATGTATCGTTCGTAGTAGATGATCATGTCCAGTTTCTTGGTCGGTATCCCGAGCAGGTACCCGATCTTATTGGGCAGCGAGCGGAAGTACCAGATATGCGCTACCGGCACCACGAGCTGGATATGCCCCATCCGCTCCCTGCGCACTTTCTTTTCGGTTACTTCGACGCCGCACCGGTCGCAGACGATCCCTTTGTATCGAATGCGTTTGTATTTGCCGCAATGACACTCATAGTCCTTGACCGGCCCGAATATCCGTTCGCAGAACAGCCCGTCGCGCTCGGGCTTGTAGGTGCGGTAGTTGATGGTCTCGGGCTTGAGTACTTCGCCGCTCGATTTTTCGAGTATCTGCTCGGGCGATGCCAATGAGATGGTTATCTTCTGATAGTTCCCTGTGGCTTTCGTATCTTTATTGTATGCCATTTTCTTTCTCTTAATTTCAAATTAATCCTTTTCTTCTTTCTTTTTTATTCCTGTCTTTTAATGGTTTGAGGGTACTGTTCTTTTTGTGAACAAAAAGAACCAAAAAAACTTTGGGCGAAACTTACGTTTCGCATGGGCCTGCCGTAGTCATTTCTCTTTGACTGTTGTTTTGGATAGGGACTTTCCGGCGCAGGCGGTGCCGCCTGACAATCGAACCGGAGTTAAGCGGCACGCGCCTCGCCGAGAAAGCCCTATCCAACGCTAAATGCCAGAGATTCGATTGCGGAGCCTAAGGCGTAGCGTAGCTATCTCAAAAGTTTTTGGTGCCGCTTTTTCCAAAAAGCGGCAGTTCTCTCGAACCAACAAAGAAAGAACAAACGAATGAAGGAAAGATTATTCGAGTTTGACATTAAGCCCCAGCCCGCCGAGTTCGTGGAGGAGCACATTCATAGCCTCCGGAATACCCGGCTGCGGCATATTATCGCCCTTGACGATCGCCTCGTACGCCTTAGCCCGTCCGACGACATCGTCCGACTTGATAGTCAGGATTTCCTGCAGGATATTGGCCGCCCCGAACGCCTCGAGCGCCCAGACCTCCATTTCCCCGAAGCGCTGGCCCCCGAACTGCGCCTTACCGCCTAACGGCTGCTGGGTAATCAGCGAGTACGGCCCGATCGAGCGGGCGTGCATCTTGTCATCGACCATATGCCCCAGTTTCAGCATATAGATGACCCCGACGGTCGCCGGCTGGTGGAACATTTCGCCCGTGCCCCCGTCGTAGAGGTAAGTCCGGCCCGAGCGCGGAACTCCCGCCTTTTCGGCATATTCGTTGATCTCGTCCAGCGTCGCCCCGTCGAAAATCGGCGTGGCGAACTTGATCCCCAGCTCGCGCCCTGCCCATCCCAGAACAGTTTCGTAGATCTGCCCCAAGTTCATACGGCTCGGCACACCCAACGGATTGAGCACAATATCCACAATCGTCCCGTCCGCCAAGAACGGCATGTCTTCGTCGCGCACGATTTTCGCCACGATCCCCTTGTTTCCGTGCCGGCCGGCCATCTTGTCGCCCACACGCAGTTTCCGTTTCTTGGCGATATAGACCTTGGCCAGCTGAATAATCCCCGACGGGAGTTCGTCCCCGTTGGTAATATTGTATTTTTCCCGCTTCAGATGCGCATCCAGCTCCTTGTACTTGATAATGAAGTTGTTGATCAGTGCCTTGATCAGCTCGTTCTTCTCCTTGTCGGATGTCCACTTGGTCGGATTGATGTTCAGGTAGTCGAGTTCCTGCAAAGTCTTTTGCGTGAACTTGGTTCCTTTTTCGATCACTTCCATGCCGAAGTAGTCCTGCACCCCGGTCGAGGTCTTCCCATTGACCAGTGTCCACAATTTGGAGACCAGAATATCCCGCAACGCAGCCACCTCCTTGTTGAAGTCGGCTTCGGCGCGTTCGATCTGCGCCTTTTCGCTCTGTTTGCCTTTCTTCCCGCTCTCCTTGCCTGCGCGCGTAAAGAGCTTCTTGTCGATAACCACCCCGTAGAGCGACGGCTGCGCTTTGAGCGAAGCGTCTTTCACATCGCCTGCCTTGTCGCCGAAGATGGCCCGCAGGAGTTTTTCTTCCGGGCTCGGATCGCTCTCGCCTTTCGGCGTGATCTTCCCGATCAGAATATCCCCCGGCTTCACATTGGCACCGACCCGAATCACCCCGTTTTCGTCCAGATCGCGGGTGGCATCCTCGCTCACATTCGGAATGTCGCTCGTGAGTTCTTCGACCCCCCGTTTGGTGTCGCGCACCTCCATAATGTATTCATCGACATGCACGGAGGTGAAAATATCTTCGCGGATCATCCGCTCGGAGATCACGATCGCGTCTTCAAAGTTGTACCCCTGCCACGGCATGAATGCCACCTTGAGGTTCCGCCCCAAAGCGAGTTCCCCGTTCTCCGTCGCATACCCCTGCGTCAGGATCTGTCCGGCGGTCACCCGATCTCCCTGGCGCACCATCGGTTTCAAGGTAATGGAGGTGCTTTGGTTGGTCTTCCGGTATTTCGGCAGTTTGTACACCGTCACTTCCGGATCGAACGAGACGAATTTTTCGTCTTCCGTCCGGTCGTATTTGATATATATTTCCGTAGAGTCCGAGTGTACGACTTCGCCGTCGCGCTCTGCCACGACCTGCGTCCGGCTGTCCCCCACCACTGCCCCCTCGAGGCCGGTGCCGACGATCGGCGCTTCAGACCGCAGCAGCGGCACGGCCTGCCGCATCATGTTCGATCCCATCAATGCCCGGTTCGCGTCGTCATGCTCGAGGAACGGAATCAAGGAGGCCGCAATCGAGGCGATCTGATTCGGCGCCACGTCCATCAACTGTACCTGAGCCGGTGTCACGACAGGGAAGTCTCCATCCAATCTGGCCTTGATCTGTTCGTCGGTCAAGGTTCCGTCTCCCGCCACGGTCGCTTCCGCCTGCGCAATCACGAGGCCTTCCTCTTCTTCCGCGCTATAGAACCGGATGTGCGAGTTGTCGGTGTCCACCTTCCCCTCCGACACACTGCGGTACGGGGTTTCGATAAAGCCCATGTCGCTGATCTTGGCGAACACGCACAAGGACGAGATCAACCCGATGTTCGGCCCTTCCGGGGTTTCGATCGGGCACAGCCGCCCGTAATGCGTATAGTGCACGTCCCGCACTTCAAACCCGGCCCGTTCCCGTGACAACCCGCCCGGCCCCAAGGCCGACAACCGCCGCTTATGGGTCAGTTCCGCCAGCGGATTGGTCTGGTCCATAAACTGCGACAATTGATTGGTTCCGAAGAACGAGTTGATCACAGAGGACAAGGTCTTGGCGTTAATCAAATCCACCGGGGTGAACACTTCGTTGTCCCGCACGTTCATCCGTTCGCGAATGGTTCTCGCCATCCGCGCAAACCCGACGCTGAACTGATTGGCCAGCTGTTCCCCCACAGTCCGCACCCGCCGATTGGACAGGTGGTCGATATCGTCCACATCGGTCTTCGAGTTGATGAGCTGTATGAGGTACTTGATAATGGCGATCATATCTTCGCGCGTCAAAACTTTGACTTCGCTCGGAATGTCCAGCCCCAGTTTCTTGTTGATCCGGAACCGCCCCACATCGCCGAGGTCGTACCGTTTGTCCGAGAAAAACAGCTTGTCGATCACGTCCCTTGCCGTCGCTTCGTCCGGCGGTTCGGAGTTGCGCAGCTGCCGATAGATATAAACCACGGCTTCCTTTTCCGAATTGCACGGGTCTTTCTGCAAGGTGTTGTACACGATGGAGTAATCACTTGCCGATGCCTGTTCCTTATGCAAAAGCAGCGATTTCTCGCCCGATTCGAGGATGTCGTCGATATGTTCTTCCCCCAAGACCGTCTCGCGGTCGATAATGATTTCGTTCCGTTCGATGGACACGACTTCGCCCGTGTCCTCATCGACGAAGTCTTCCGTCCACGATTTCAACACCCGCGCCGCGAGTTTCCGCCCTACTGCCTTTTTGAGGTTGGCTTTATTGACTTTGATCTCATCCGCCAGGTCGAAAATCTCGAGGATCTGCCGGTCGCTCTCGAACCCGATGGCGCGCAGCAAAGTCGTCACCGGCAATTTCTTTTTCCGGTCGATATAAGCGTACATGACATTATTGATGTCCGTCGCAAATTCGATCCAAGAGCCTTTGAAAGGAATGATCCGCGCGCTGTAGAGCTTGGTCCCATTGGAGTGCATGCTCTGCCCGAAGAATACCCCGGGCGACCGGTGCAGCTGCGAAACAATCACCCGTTCCGCCCCGTTAATCACGAATGTCCCTCTTGGGGTCATATACGGCACGGCGCCGAAGTAAACATCCTGGATCACGGGATCGAAGTCTTCGTGTTCCGGGTCGGTACAGTAGAGCTTAAGTTTTGCTTTCAGCGGCACGCTGTAGGTCAGTCCCCGCTCCAAGCATTCGTCGATGGAGTATCTCGGCGGGTCGATATAGTAGTCGATGAATTCGAGTACGAAGTTATTCCGGGTGTCGGTGATCGGGAAGTTCTCCATAAATACTTTATAGAGTCCTTCGTCGAGCCGGTTTTCGGCTGTGGTCTCGAGTTGGAAGAAGTCTTTGAATGATTTGAGCTGCACCTCCAAAAAGTCGGGATAGTCCATCCTAAGATTGGACGAGGCGAAGCTGACGCGTTGCGGTTTCCGCCCTGCGGTCGAAACAGCAGCGGCCGTGTTGGTTGTGTTGGCTGGCATGTTCGTTTTTACGGAATGAGTAAATTATTTCTGAACAGCGCTAAATGGGATTCCGGAACGATTGTTTATACAGGCTGTTTCGGATAGGAGGCCGGAGTGTTTCATGTACGGACTGCCTTTAGCTTTGCGGCCATACACCTCTGCTCTGCTTCCTTTTTCGAGGTACCTGTGTTTTTCTTTGAATACGGTACAGGACTGCCGCTTTTTGTAAAAAGCGGCACCAAAAACTTTTGGGCGATACTGCGTATCGCATGACCGTTCTCAGCCAATGGCTTCGAGCTTGTGACTTGGGGTAGGCTTTTTAGGGGCGCCTTTGTTTTAGGCACATTAAGCGCCCCTAAAAAAGCACTACCCCAAATACGAAAGTCCCCAAGGCTCTTGACTACGGCAGCCCATGGAATGCGATAGCATTCCCGAAAGTTCTTTGGGTCCCTTTCTTTCAAGAAAGGGACGGTTCCGTACGGTTTCTCAAAGAACAAACAAAAGGAATAAAACCAGAAAAAGGTGCAAAGCCCACAGAGTGTGAGCTTTACACCGTTTTTCGTTCTCAGGGCGTTCATTCTCAGCACATTAGCCAAGAACCGATAAGCTAAGCCCTGAAAAGATCGGAAGAAGGCCTTACTTCAGTTCCACTTCAGCACCAGCTTCTTCGAGCTGAGCTTTCAGCGCTTCGGCTTCTTCTTTCGAGACGCCTTCTTTGACCGCTTTCGGAGCGCCGTCTACCAAGTCTTTGGCTTCTTTCAAGCCGAGGCCGGTGAGTTCCTTCACGATTTTAACGACCTGAAGTTTAGCCTGTCCGCCCGATTTGAGGATCACGTCGAACGAGCTCTTTTCAGCCGCACCACCAGCTTCGCCGCCCGCTGCCGGAGCCGCTACAGCCACAGCCGCAGCTGCCGGTTCGATGCCATATTCGTCCTTGAGGATCGTAGCGAGTTCGTTTACTTCTTTTACGGTCAAGTTTACCAGCGATTCCGCCAGTGCTTTGATGTCTGCCATCTCGGTTATTGTTTAAAAAAGTTATTAAAATTGCTTGTTTGTTTCCTTCCGAGGGATTTTACCGCTGCCTTTCGTCCGCCCGGCCGACTTTCTCCGTGTGAAAGGAGGTGGAAGTCTGTCACGGCCTCAAACGGGCTACTCGGAGTCGCGCCCCTCTTCTTCGGGTCACAAACGGGTTTGTTGTTTGAAGTAATCTTTTTCGGGGTGGCGGCATAAAATATACTCACACCGGCCCTCCCCCAAAAAAGCAGAGTTACTGCGCCCGGTTTTCGAGTGCCTTGACCAGCCCGGAGATCTTCCCGCCTGCAGATCCCTGCAAAGCCGAGATCACGTTCTTGGCCGGCGATTGCAGCAGGTTGATAATATCCCCGATGAGTTCTTCGCGAGACTTGATATTGACGAGTGTATCCAGCGAGGTTTCCCCCATGTAGACGCACTCATCGACATAAGCCGCCTTGAGTATCGGTTTATCCCCCCCTTTATCTTTCCGGAAGGCTTTGATCAGTTTGGCCGGTGCATTTCCGGTATTGGAGAACATGATGGAAGTAGACCCTTCCAAGACGCTCACTAATTCCGCATCCGCCTTGCCGGTCTGTTCCAGCGCTTTTCCCAGCAAAGTGTTCTTCACTACGATCAGCCGCACGTCCTTTTCAAAGCATGAGCGCCGCAGCGCTGCGGTCTGTTCCGCGTTCATGCCCGAAATATCGGCTAAGTAGAAATGGGTATAGCTTCCGAGCTGATCGGCTAAACTCTTGATTACTTCGGATTTTTCTTCCTTTCTCATCTCTCAGTGTCTTATGGATTAGTCGATTAGTCTACGGATTTGGCATCGATCTGCAGCCCCGGACTCATCGTGGTCGAGAGATAAATACTCTTGACGTAAGTCCCTTTGGCAGCCGCCGGTTTGAGCTTCAGAATGGTCCGCAAGAATTCTTTTGCATTTTCTTCGATCTGTTTGGCATCGAACGATACTTTCCCGATCGAAGTGTGCACGATCCCGAACTTATCGACCTTGAAGTCGATTTTCCCGGCTTTGACTTCTTCGACGGCCTTTCCGACTTCCATCGTGACAGTCCCGGTTTTCGGGTTCGGCATCAGGCCGCGCGGCCCGAGGATCCGCCCCAGCGCCCCCACCTTGGCCATCACGTTCGGCGTACAGATAATGACATCGACATCCGTCCATCCGCCTTTGATCTTTTCGACATATTCTTCCAGTCCGACAAAGTCCGCCCCCGCAGCCGTCGCCTCCGCTTCCTTATCCGGCGAGCAGAGTACCAAGACCCGCACGACCTTTCCCGTCCCATGCGGCAAGGTCACGACCCCGCGCACCATCTGGTTCGCTTTCCGCGGATCGACCCCGAGCCGGACATCGATATCCACCGACGCATCGAACTTCGTGAAGGTAATTTCTTTCAGCAGTGCGGCCGCCTCTTCGACTTTGTGCACCTTACCCGGTTCCACTTTGGCGAGGACTGCTTTTCTATTTTTGGTCAATTTCATAGCGTATGCTCCTCCTCACCCTTAATTGTTGTTGTTTTTCGGAAATTCGCCGGTCACATTGATCCCCATGCTTCTGGCAGTCCCGGCCACCATCCGCATGGCGGATTCGACGGTGAAGCAGTTCATGTCGGCCATCTTTTCCTTTGCGATGGCTTCGATCTGTTCCCAGGTCACCGACGCCACTTTTTTCCGGTTCGGTTCTGCCGATCCCGACTGAATCTTCGCCGCTTCTTTCAGCTGTACAGCCACCGGCGGCTGTTTGACGATGAAGTCGAACGACTTGTCGCTGTAGACCGTGATCACCACCGGCAAAACCTTTCCAGCCTTGTCCTGCGTCTTGGCGTTGAACTGTTTGCAGAACTCCATGATATTGACCCCCTTGGAACCCAAGGCAGGTCCTACGGGCGGCGAAGGGTTCGCCGCGCCGCCTTTGATTTGCAGTTTGATGAAACCTGCAACTTCTTTGGCCATAATTTGCGTCTAAAAAACGGTTACTACTCTTTTTCCACTTGCATAAAACTCAGTTCCATCGGAGTTTTACGCCCGAATATCTTGACGGAAACCTGCAGTTTTTTCCGTTCGTTGTCGACTTTCTCGATGGTGCCGACGAAGGAAGCAAAAGGTCCGTCGATCACCTTGACAGATTCGCCTTCCACGTACGGAGTTTCGTTTTCTTCCTCCTGCGTGGCCAGCTCGTCCACCCGACCCAGAATCCGACTGACTTCCTGCGGCCTGAGAGGTGTGGCCTGCAAGGTGGATTCTTTGGTGTCGCTCAGAAAACCGAGCACGTTCGGTGCATTCCGCAAGATATGCGGTATTTCGCCCACTAAGGCTGCCTGGACTAATACGTATCCCGGGTACGAGATGCGTTCTTTGGTAATTTTCTTACCGTTCCGCACCTGGTAGACTTTTTCCGTAGGGATCAGCACTTGGGCGATATGGTCTTCGAGGTGCAAAGTGCGGATCTCGGATTCGAGATATTCTTTGACCTTTTTTTCCTTACCGCCGATGGCACGTATGACGTACCATTCCATGACCGGTTTTTCTCCGTTGCTCATTTCCCAGTGCTAAAAATAATACAATCCTACTTCCGAAGAATACTAATACAGGATACTGTATATGCCCTTCATGATGGTCTCAAAGCTGATATCCATGGCCAGAATGATCAGTGCGAGGATCAGGGAAGCGATCATGACCACGATCGCGCTGTTCTGGAGCGAGCTCCAGCTCGGCCAGGTCACTTTGTGGACCAGTTCGTTATATGCTTCTTTTACGTAAGTCGCCTTCATAGTTCAGTTGCAATTCCAAACGGAGAGGCGCCCCTCTCCACCCGATGATTCGACTAATTTGCCTGCGCCGTTTCCGGCTGCTGTTCTTGCGTATCTTCGCTTCGTCTCTTCCACATCCAGATCCCGAGCAAAGCCGCCGCCACCGCCAGCAGAACCAGTTTGCCGCCGATACGATTCCAGAACGACAAGCTCGGCTTTTCCGGCAGCTCCCATCCGTATTCTTCTTTAAAAGCGGCCACGTCTTCCTCGTCGAGTTCATAGATCGTCTTCGCTTTCGAGTCGTAGACCGCGTATTCCGTCTGTCCGTAGTTCCAGATCGGCACGTAGAACAGCGAGAACTGGTCGAATGTCACCCCGAACTCCAGCGGGTTCCCCTCTTCCGAGACCAACGAGTCCGGCAGATCGTACATCCGCTCGAATTCCGGCCCATTTCCATAAAGGATCGTCATCCTGGCCTCAGCCCGGTTGCTCGACAGCCCCATTACGAGCAATGCGCAAAGAACAAAGTAGATTTTTTTCATCCCAGTTGTATTTAAAGTCTCCGGCCCGAAGGCCGGCGAGATGGCAGGGGTGGAGAGATTCGAACTCCCATCAACGGTTTTGGAGACCGCTATTCTGCCCTTGAACTACACCCCTAAATAAGGCGGCGCGAACGTTGCGCGCCGCCTGTGACAGTCTGCGATATTCGCCCCTCCCCTTGTCCGGAAGGACACGGAATGACGAAATATCCGCAAGAAACTACGCGATGATTTCGGTAATCTGCCCTGCACCAACCGTACGGCCGCCTTCGCGAATTGCAAAGCGCAACCCGACGTTGATAGCCACCGGGTAGATCAGTTCCACGGTAATGGTCACGTTGTCCCCCGGCATAACCATTTCGACGCCGTCCGGCAGCTGCACTTCGCCGGTCACGTCCAAGGTACGCAGGTAGAACTGCGGCCGATATTTGTTGTGGAACGGGGTATGACGTCCGCCTTCTTCCTTCTTCAGGATGTAGACTTCTGCCTTGAACTTGGTGTGCGGGGTGATCGAGCCCGGTTTGGCAACAACCATCCCTCGTTTCACTTCTTTCTTGTCGATACCGCGCATCAACAGCCCGACATTGTCCCCCGCTTCCCCTTCATCCAAGAGTTTGCGGAACATTTCGACACCGGTACATACCGATTTCTTAGCTTTTTCCCCGAGGCCGACGATTTCGACTTCATCGCCTACGCGGATCACGCCGGTTTCGACACGACCGGTCAATACTGTTCCACGTCCGGTGATCGAGAATACGTCTTCGACCGGCATCAGGAAGGGTTTTTCGTTGTCGCGCGGCGGAATCGGGATGTAGCTGTCGACAGCATCCATCAGTTCCATGATTTTTTCTTCCCACTGTGCTTCGCCGTTCAAAGCGCCGAGTGCGGAACCGCGGATAATCGGAGCGTTGTCGCCGTCAAATTCGTATTTGCTGAGCAGGTCGCGCACTTCGAGTTCGACGAGGTCGAGCATTTCCGGGTCGTCGACCATATCGCATTTGTTCAGGAAGACCACGATGCGCGGTACGTTCACCTGACGTGCCAAGAGGACGTGTTCGTTGGTCTGGGGCATCGGCCCGTCGGTCGCTGCCACTACCAGGATGGCACCGTCCATCTGCGCCGCACCCGTAACCATGTTCTTGACATAGTCGGCGTGGCCCGGGCAGTCTACATGGGCATAGTGCCGCGTAGCCGTCGAATATTCCACGTGGGAGGTGTTGATCGTGATCCCGCGTTCTTTTTCTTCCGGGGCGTTGTCGATCGAGTCGAACGAGCGCAGTTCGGACAGCCCTTTCTTCGCCAGAACGGTGGTGATCGCTGCGGTCAGCGTAGTTTTACCGTGATCGACGTGACCGATGGTACCGATGTTCACGTGCGGTTTCGACCGGTCGAATTTTTCTTTTGCCATGGGTTGTAAGCGTTTAAATTGTGTTTTTAATCTTTCTTATAATAAAGAGCGGAAGACGAGATTCGAACCCGCGACCCTTAGCTTGGAAGGCTAATGCTCTACCGACTGAGCTACTTCCGCTTATGTGTGTTTATTCTTTGCATATAATTTTCGGTTTGCCCGACCGCGGTCTCCGGCGGCGTAAGCAACGGGCTCTGCCGGGCCGTTCCCCGCCACGTAAGTGGTGGCAATCGCGCGACCCGTCGGGTCGCATAAGGCGGGGAGGATCAACCCTTTAAAGGCGGAAAGAATTCATCCGCTTCCCGGCAGGCCTATTCTTTTTTATAAGGCGGAGAGGATTACGTCGCATCCGCGCCGTTATCCATTGTCTCCCGGCAGGGCCCCTACAAAGATTTCTTTGAAATGACGCAGAACCCCGGTTCTGTCTTTGTTTTGTCGGATCATCTCCGGCCTTGCAAGCAAGCTTGCGGCGGGATTATCCGACAAAACAAAAAGGCCGACGGCCATCTTCATTTCAAAGAAATCTTTGTGGGCGGAGATGGATTCGAACCACCGAAGTCGAAGACAGCAGATTTACAGTCTGCCCCATTTGGCCACTCTGGTATCCGCCCGGAAATCAATCGTTCAAAATAACGCAGGAAGCCCCGCAAAAGGCATTTCGGACGACAAAGATAGGCAATGGTTTTGAATTTGCAAACTTTTTCAGGCTTTATCCTCTTTTTTTCAATCCATTAGCCCTTTTTGCCGTCTCACCCGGGGTCATAAAACCTTGTGAATGATGATTCCTTTGACCAGATAGAGCCGTTGCAGACGTCCCCGGCGGATCCCTACAGGCTCCTCGTCCGAGTCTGCCGGAGGCAGGAGCCACAGCCCGTCCGAAATCTTCCGGTCGAGTTTTACATACCGCATCAACGCAAACTCCGGCGTCACCGCCAGATAGATCTCGCCCGGCAGCACCGCCTCCGCCGGATTCACCTCTTTCAGGGCCACGATCGCCCCCGCCGGCACCTCCGGTGCCATGGCATCTCCCGTCACGGCAGCCGCCAGATCGCAGTCGCCGAAGCCCGGCACGTGGATATACTGCGCCGGCACCTTACCCTGCATCTGGCAAACGAGCCGGATCGCATCCGTATTATAATAAGGTATCCCCCGTCCCGCCATCCCAGCCGGAGAGGCCGGTTCGCCGGCCGCATTTCCCGCGAACATCTCCCCGTCGCCCGTCAACAGCCACGACCGGTTCACCGCCGGATATTTCAACGTGATCAGCTCGGCCAAATCTTTACTGATACCGTTGTTTCCCCGTTTGATCTGGTACAGGTTCTCGCTCCGTTTCAATCCGATGCCGACGGCAAAGGCGTTGGTGGACAATCCCGTCCACTTGATCACCTGTTCCAGTCTTTGCCAATCTGTCATTTTTTTCGTCGAATATTTTGCAAATACAATTTAATCTTGCATATTTGCAATATAATATTGAAATTTGCATGTCGAAAGAGGTCTCGCACACCTCTCTCAAACTTGATTTACAAATATATACACTATCTCCGACTATACAATAATTTATACAAACCACTTATTCCATTCACTTACACTTATCGTTAGTTTATCTATCCTGAACGCCTCCCGGCTCGCACCCGGGAGGCGTCATTTTTTCTTTTCGGTTTTCTTGTACGTGGTCGGGAGGGAACTGTTCTCTTTGTGAACAAAGAGAACCAGAAAAACTTTCTGAGATGCTAACGCATCTCTTGAGTCTGCCGGATACCCTTGTTTTCGATCCTCTTGGGCCGGGAGCAATAGACCGCTCTACTGCATCTCAGTTCGACCTCGCGCCCACCCCCCGAGCGGCTTCGCCGCTGGGCGCTGCGGTCGGCGATCCAAAGGATCGCAATATTAAAGAGCGGTCTATTGCTCCGGCCCAAAGCAAACGCAATGCAAGAAGACTGCGGAGCCTAAGGATTAGGGTAGTTACAGCCCGGAAAGCCCCGATGGGGCCTTTCTTTCAAGAAAGCGACAGTCCCATACGGCACAGTGCAAAACAAACCTACGGTTAAAATGAGATACGTTTGGCAGCGGCGAAGACTTCCCGAATCGTAGGGTAAGTATTTTCCACATACGAACACAAATTATCCGGCGCAATCCAGCGGATATCCGTGATCCCCTCCTCAGTCTGCGGCACCAGCTCCCCGTCCCCGTCGTGCCGCATGGCGAACCACGTCGTCCGCTTGAGCATCCACTTGCCGTACATCTCGTACAAATGATAAGTCCGCGTCAGGAGCTTGCCCAACTTCAGACCGGAAACACCGCACTCCTCCTCCACCTCCCGCACGGCACACTCCGCAATCTCCTCGTTCGGTTCCAATTTCCCTTTAGGCAAGTCCCAACGGCCGTTTCGGAAAATCATCAGCACCTCGTCCCGCGGCGAAGCGACCAGTCCCCCCCCCGCCTCGACCGGAACGAACTGCGCCGCAAATTGAGCAAAAAGCCGGTCAGAGCTCTCCTCGTCAGGCGAAACGAAAGCCACGGATTTGGCAGTCTCGAAAATTCTCTGCAAATTTGTTAAACCGAGCGCGACCTCCGTCTCTGCGCCCAAAGCACTGGCATCCATGACGAGCCACGAAGTTTCGGCCGATGCGGATAAGGCGGTACATTCATGAGGTGTGCCGAAGGCGACTACGTTATCCAAATAATAGACTTTTCTCATAGACGATGGAAACCGGCAAAAAGATTGCACAAACACTGTTGCAAATTAAGGCAATAAAACTCAGCCCTGCAAATCCGTTTACGTGGGCCAGCGGCTGGCGCTCGCCTATCTACTGCGACAACCGCAAGACACTCTCTTATCCGGCGGCCCGCAAAGAGATCTACCGGGCTTTTGCGGCTCTTATCGCGGAAAAATATCCGCAGACGGAGGTGATCGCGGGGGTGGCGACGGGGGCGATCGCCTGCGGGGTGCTGGCGGCGGAAGAGCTGGGGAAACCTTTTATCTATGTGCGCTCGGCGCCGAAGGATCATGGGATGGCCAATCAGGTCGAGGGCTATTTCGAGCCGGGGGCGAAGGTGGTGGTGGTCGAGGACTTGATTTCTACGGGGGGCAGTTCCCTGAAAGCGGTGGAGGCGCTTCGGGCGGCGGGGTGCGAGGTCTTGGGGATGGTGGCGATTTTCACTTACGGCTTCCCGACGGCGGCGGCGAATTTCGAGAAGGCGGGGGTGGAACTGAATACGTTGTCGAATTACAGTACGCTGATCGAACTGGCGGCGGAACAAAATTATATCGCGCCGGAGGATATGGCGACGCTGCGCGAGTGGCGCAAGGCGCCGGATACGTGGGGACGTTAAGTTTTTATAACCGTTCGTTTAATCTTTACCCTACTGTGAGTGACTGTTCTTTCTTTGAAAAGAAAGAACCAAAGAAACTTTCAGATAGCTACGCTACTCCTTAGGCTCCGCAGTCCTCTTGCATTGCACTTTCTT
>NZ_CANQYJ010000008.1 GCF_947628055.1 uncultured Rikenella sp. | reverse complement strand
CGCGCTGCCTCGGCATAGCCCGCAAGCGGTCTCTGCTCTCGGTACGCTGCTCGGTTCTTGGTCGCACAAGAAAGAAAGTGCCTCCGCGGCATGAGCGGCAAAGAAAAAAATGTCATTCCGCGAAGCGGGTGGCCTTGTGCGGTGGGGTTCGGCCGTAATCTCCCGATGACGCCCCGGAGCCACCCCAAGCGGAGCGACACCCGGCTCGAGGCCATAAAATTACGGTAATTATACACCTCCCGCAGCAGCTTGGCCATTCTTTGGCAGATAGACATACTATTACCATACACCTGAAAACAACGAATTATGAACACACTGCCCATCGACCGCAAGACCGGAATCCCGTGTCCGGACTGCGGCACCCTGATTCCCGTTACGATTTCCGACCTGCTCGGCCCGTCAGGAAATTTCACCTGTTCCAACTGCGGCCGGAAGCTCTCCCTGATGCGCCGCGAATCCGCGCAGGCCTTGAACGAATTGCAGAAAGTGCAGGCCGCCTGGCGGAACTTAGACAAAAAAAGTCACGTAAACCTTTGACACTTAAACCCCGCGACACCAATGAAAACCTTGATTTCACACCTGATGCTGCTCGTTACAGGGATTCTCTGCCTGAACTGCGGTACACCGGCTCACAGCCGGACGATCGACAAGAAAACTGTCGAAACCCTTCGGACAACTTTGGAGGAAGCTACGGAAAAATCAAAACCGGTCACCATTGAAGCGACATTCGACGAAGCGCTGCAACTGATCGAGCTGGCTACCGGAACCGTTCCCGATCCTGACGGCCGGTTCCGATATGCCGAAAAAACATTCCGCTTTAAAGACGACGGGCCGGGGAAAGAGTCATCGCATATCCTGTATGAGAATTCCGAAACGGCAATCATCCTGTTTGTTCCGGAAACCAAGAAGAAGTAAACCCACACTAAAAACCTATTGTCATGAAATATTTCACGGTCGAAGAACTCTGCGCGTCGTCAACCGCCCGGTCTCGGGGGATCGACAATACCCCTTCGCCCGAGATCCGCGAGAGGCTCCGCATGCTGATCGAAGACTTGCTCGACCCCGTCCGCGAGGGTTGGGGCCAGGCCATCGCAGTGAACAGCGGCTACCGCTGTCCGGCGCTGAACGCTGCCGTGGGCGGAGTTCCGACCTCACAACACTTGAAAGGCGAAGCCGCCGACCTGAACGCCGGAGAACCCCGAAAGAACCGGATGTTGTTCGACAAGATCGTCGAGATGCAGAAAGCGGAAAAGATCGCTTTCGACCAGCTGATCGACGAGGCGCACTACCGGTGGGTGCACATCTCCTACCGAAAAGGGGCCAACCGAAACCAAATTCTGCATCTGTAATCCGTTTTGTACAAACCGTTAAAAATCAACCACCATGCCACAAGTTTATGCAACTGTTTACGACGGTACATCGGTACTCGTGTTCACCAAAAATGCTCACAGCAATTTTTTTCAGGGAAAAGGTTCCGGGGGAGCGATTGTTCACGGGCCGAAGAAATGCTGCTTCCCAGGCGGAGGCCTGAGTCCGCAAGACCAAGCGGGGCGGTCTCCGAAAGAGGCACGTATAGCAGGCGCCCGGCGTGAATTTCTGGAGGAAACTGGCTTTACACTGCCTGCCGAACCGACGGTCTCTTTTACTAATCCGCAAAATGCGAGTTGCCATTTTTTCCTGCTTCCCGCAGGCGTGACCCTCGAGCAAGTACGGACGGAGATTGCCGCCCAGCTGGCCTTGGCCAACAGCGACGACTGGCAGCAGGCCATCACTAACGACACCTTGCATATCCGGGACAACGAGCTGGCTTCCGTAGCGGTCGTTCCCTGGTCTGACCTGCCTGGTGGCTTTTTCCCGGTCGATGATGACGATGTCGATTGGTTCCGCGGATTCGTCGCCGAGATGAAACAATTCATTCCGTAGCACGAAGATGATGCTTGCTGTCGAGTCTCCATTCTCTCGTCCGGAAAAGCTTCTATCCTGATACGGGGAGGTCGCTTGCAAAGGCTAAAAATAAACCTACAGTTAATAACGAGCCCGCAGTCTGAAAGTTACGACCCGGCTCGCGTGCCCGGCGGCACCGCCGGCCCGACAGAGGGAAACAGCAGACGATATTTCCGGAACATTTGCGAACGCATGAAAATGGATGGTACAATCGACATCGTCCGGCCCTATTTTTCGTTTGCCGGCGAATGTTCGCAATCCGCACAAGCGGAGATGCAGTGCAGCCGACTGCTTCGCCTCCGGAATCAGGTGTGATAAATGGCTTTGACCGGCTCCATGCGGGCTGCGCTCCATGCCGGGAAAAATCCTGCCACGGCTCCTACCGCCGACGAAATAGCTAACCCCAGTACGATATTGCCGAAAGTCAGCACCACGGTGAAGTCGCTGACACTGTTGACGATCAGTACGCCGAAGAAGATCAGCAGCAACCCGATGGCCCCTCCTGCAACCGAGAGGATCACCGCCTCGAAAACAAATTGGAATAAAATGAAATAAGGCCTCGCCCCCAATGCTTTCTGAATGCCGATCTGGGTGGTTCGTTCCCGGACGGAGACGAACATGATGTTCGCTACGCCGAAGCCGCCGACCAGGATCGAAAACAGACCGATAATGCCTCCGGCGAAGTTGATCTGCCGGAACATGGAGTCCAGCTGATTGCTCAGAATGCTCATTTCGTTGACGGCGAAATTGTCCTCGGTCTGCGGGCTGAGCCGCCTGAGGCGGCGCATAATGGCTCCGACTTCCGCCTTGAGTTCCTGCACGTCGCCTCCGTCGGGCCCTTTGACGATCATCTCGGTGCCGGCCCAGTGCAGGTTCACGAAATTACGGGCCAGGGCCAGCGGAATCAGCACATTGGCGTCCATGCTCATCCCCATCATGTCGTCCCCGGCTTTGTCGAATACGCCGATCACCGTCAGCCGGGTGCCTCCAATCCGGATATCCTTGCCTATGGGATTTTCGCCGGGAAAGAGTTTTTCGGCTACGATGTGGCCGATAATGACTACCCGGGAGCCGTGTTCGGATTCATACGGGGTGAAGTAGCGTCCGCTGCCGATGTCGCTCTTGCGCATCCGGTCGTATTCGTAGGTGGCTCCGATTACGGAGGTGTTGTCGACGTAGTTGGAGCCGTTTTTGACGGTGCGTGTGAAAGTGGTGGCGAAAGCGATGGCTTGGGCTTGGGGAAGCAGGGTGCGCAGTTCGTGGTATTCGCTGAGGCTTACCTGGGGCCGGTTGTAGTATTTCCACCACTGGCCGCCGCCGTCCCAGGGCCATTTGCCGATGTAGAGGGTGTTGCTGCCGAGCGAGTTGACGTTGTCGCGGATTTTGATCTCCATCGAGTCGACGAGGGTGAAGACGGTGATGATGGCGAAAATGCCGATGGTGATGCCGGACAGGGAGAGCCCGGTGCGGAGCTTGTTGATCACGACGCTTTCGATGGCCGTCTGCCAACTCCGGTAAATCTGGCCGAGGGTGAATAGTGATTTCTTAAACATATATGAGGGCACAACGGCGACTGCCAAATTTAAGTATTTTTTGCGATTCCCTCCCATTTTCCTAATTTTGTGTCTGTTATTCGTTCGTTTATTCTTTGCCTTATTGGAGGGAACCGTACCTTTTCTGAAGAAAAGGTACCCAAAAGACTTTCAGATAGCTGCGCTACTCCTTACGCTCCGCAGTCCTCTTGCATTGAGTTTGGTTCGGGGCGCGGGAATCGGGCCGATTAGGTACTGAACCTTATGATGTCGGCCCGATTCCCCGCACCCCGACAAATCGAAAACAAGGGTACCCGGCAGGCTCAAGAGATGCGCAAGCATCTCAGAAAGTTTTTCTGGTTCTCTTTGTTCACAAAGAGAACAGTACCCTCAAACACAAGGGTAGTGAATAAATGAACGAATAAACAGACATCAAACGGGTTATAGGGCATGACGCTAACGATTGGCATACTGATAATAGTCAGTTATCTGCTCGGATCCATACCCAGCGCCGTATGGATCGGCAAATGGTTTTACAGCACCGACGTGCGCGAATACGGCAGCCACAATGCCGGAGCGACCAACACCCTACGCGTGCTGGGGCGGCGGGCAGCCCTGCCCGTATTCATCATCGACGCAGCAAAAGGATACGGCGCCGTGATGTTAGCCCACATCACCGGACTGGAAGGAGACCCCTTCTTTTTCATGAAAATCGGCCTGACCGCAGCAGCCATACTGGGACATATCTTCCCCATTTTCGCCGGATTCAAAGGCGGCAAAGGTGTTGCCACCTTGGCAGGCTGCATGCTCGGCATAGCCCCCGTGCCGATGTTGATGGGCCTCGCCACATTCATGATCGTGCTGGCGGCGACACACTACGTTTCGTTAGGCTCGATCACCGGCGGCATACTTTTCCCAGTCTATATCCTGATCATCGACGGGTTCCACTCGCCATACAAAATCATTTTCGGGATTGCAGTCGCTGCCGTACTGCTGATTACGCACCGCAAAAATATCAGACGGCTGCGCGAGGGGACAGAGAACAAAACCTACCTTTTCTGGAAAAGACCGAAGATATAACAGAACATTCCGTTATTCAGAAAATATTCACTACCTTTCAGGTAATCTAAACCCACACTCTGAAAAGCCATGAAATCTCTTCTTTTAGGCTGTCTGGCACTTCTTGTGTCCGTTACGGCCCGGAGTGCATCGGCTCCGCAGCAACTCCCCGCCGCATTGCAAGGCAATTGGAACACCGTCGACGGCGGCCAGCAGTGGGTCTACGGGCTGCACCCGGCCGTTGCCATCTGGCAAAACGCATTCTGGGACTACGACGGGATTAGCACCAAAGGCGCCGTGACCACCATCCGGCTGCGGGAGCGCGGCGGAGAACGGGTGGCCACCTTGTATGCCCGGTGGAATGCAAAAGACAGCACCGCGATGATCGGTTTGTCGCCGAAGAAACTCACCCCGTACAGCCGTCGCCAGATTGCAGACCCGAGCTATCGGATTCCGGCGGCCGAAGATATCGACTACCCGGGCGGAGACAGCATCCTGCACAACGGAGTCGCTGTCGTGCGCGGCTATCTGGACGGTTATAAGCCGGAGACGATGCCGCGGACGATCAAAATCTACACCTCCAACACCTTCATGTTTGAAGACTTTCCTGTGGTGGGGGACATTGCCGCGGACGGAACCTTTGAAGTCACGGTCCCGGTAAGTCACCCGCTGATGACAGATATCAATCTTTCCCAGGTTTTCTATGACTACCTCTACATAGTGCCGGGCGACACACTGATGGTTGGCTATAACTTTTCGGGCAAGGGGAGTGTCTGGTTTATGGGGACCAACGGACGCGTGAACCGCGAGATGAGTGCCCTGCACGGCCTGTATGCGCCGCTTGAGCGCGAGGATCCGATGTTCATAATACGAACCACACCCGACAGCATCCGCAATTGGGTCGGCGAGCGGATCGCCCGGGATTCCGCAGCGACAGCGAAGTATATCGCCGAAAACGGAATCAGCCGCAAAGGGGCGTTTCTGGCCCGATGGACACCCTACGTGATCGGCTACGAAACACTGGGGCTCTATGCTTTGTACCGGGAAGAGAAAAATCCGGTCGATACGGCATTCTTCGACTTTTTCCGCCGGCTGCCGATGGAAGACCCCCGGCTGTTGGGGACGAAAAATTACGATATGCTGATCAACCGGCTGGAGTTCTGCCGGGTCTATTGGGAACGGCCGAGACGGATGGGATGCCGAGACTTGCTCCGGGCCGGTTTCGAGATCGCGCCGGAAGATATGTCGCGGTTCGACAGCCTGGAACGGGAACTCTACACCGTGCCGGGCGACAGTGCGGCGACGGCCCGGGCGATCCAGGCCGTCAATAAAAAGTTGGATAAATACGTTACCAGCTTTTATATCCTCAATGTAATGCAGAGGATCGACCACATATATGCCGCCGGAGACGCATATTGGGGGCGGCCGATGCCGTTCCTGAACGACCTGATCGCGGCGCGGAGGATGCACAACTATTTCAGTGACCGCAACAAATTTTTTATTCCGAACCGGCAGTGGGCGCAAGTGCTGGCGCATTTTTCGACGCCGTATATCATCGAGACGCTGCTGGATGCGAACGATGCCTTGCGGCCGGTGCCGAAAGCGGAGGCCGGCGCGGAGGAGGAGGGGCCTTACGTACCGGCCGACCGGGGCGAGCGGCTGCTGGACAGCCTGCTGCGACCGCATCGGGGCCGGGTGGTCTATGTCGATTTCTGGGGCTTGGGCTGCGGCCCTTGCCGGCAGGGGATGATGGAAAGCTGGAAAATAAAAGAGAAATTGGAAGGGAAACCGGTGGATTTCGTCTACATCACCTCGACAGATCAGTCGCCGGAGAAAAGCGCCGCCGACTTTATCGAAAAGAACAAGATTACGGGCCGGCAGATACGCCTGACACCGGACGAATGGAATATCCTGGCTGCGAAGTATCGGATCAACGGCATTCCGCACTACATGATCGTCGGCCCGGACGGGCGAGTGGTCAACCCGCATTACTGGGATCACCACGGGGACGATATTGTCCAGGATCTGCTGAAGGTTGTCGGGGAATAACCGGCTTTGGTGTTAAAAAAGAACTGCGCCCGGCCTTTTTGCTGCCGGGCGCAGTTTGTTTGGGATCGGAAAACTGAGCTCAGAACCGCTTGATCCCCATAATCTCGCGCACCTCGGCCACCGTTTTCGCGGCATCCTCCTGCGCTTTCTCAGCCCCCATGCGGGCGACTTCGGAAAGATAGGCTTCATCGGACTGTATCTCGAAAATCCGTTCCCGGATCGGCGCTACCGTCGCGATAATATCTTCGGCCAGCTGTTTCTTGAGGTCGCCGTAGCGGATCGAGCAGTCGGCATATTTGTCTTTAAAGTATTGAACGGTATCCGGTGCCGAGACGATCTCCAGCAGGGTGAAGATGTTGCGGATCACTTCCGGCATTTCCGAGTTCGGTACTGTCGGGCCGCTGTCCGTAACCGCTTTCATCACCTTTTTGCGAATATCCTTGTCGCTGTCGATCAGATAGATCCCGTTCCCTTCGCTTTTGCCCATCTTGCCGCTGCCGTCGAGCCCCGGCACTTTCACCAACTCCGACCCGAAATTGTACGGTTCCGCCTCCGGAAAATAATCGACCCCGTACTTGGTGTTGAACCGCCGCGCGAACTTGCGGGTTATCTCTAAGTGCTGTTCCTGGTCTTTCCCGACCGGCACCTTATTGGCCTTATGGATCAGAATGTCCGCCGCCATCAAAGTCGGGTAAGTGAGCAGCCCGGCGTTGACATTATCCGAGTGTTTGCGCATTTTTTCCTTGAACGATGCGGTGCGCTCCAATTCGCCCACGTAGGCGTGCATGTTGAGCAGCAGGTAGAGCTCGGCCACCTGCGGCTGGTCGCTCTGGATGAAGATGGCCGATTTCTCGGGATCGAGACCGGCGGCGAGGTATTCGGCCAGGATGTCGCGCACGTTGCCGTGAAGCGCCGTAGGGTCGGGATGGGTGGTGAGCGAGTGGTAATCGGCGATGAAGAAGTAGCAGTTCGCTGCGTCCTGCATCTTGATAAAGTTGCGCAGGGCGCCGAAATAGTTGCCTAAGTGCAGATTGCCGGTCGAGCGGATGCCGCTGACTACTGTTTCCATATATTTGTTTTTATTCGTTTTGGTGCATGATATTGCGGTCTGTCTGTCCGGACAGCGCCCCGGCGGGACGTTGACCGTACAATAAATTTCCGACGGCCGCGGCTTGCGCGATCGCCGGACATAGAACAATCGGCCCCCTGCGATTCAATTACAGCCCGGGCGGAACGAGACTGTCCCCGGCCGCTGCCGTCACAGCGTGATTTCCACCCCGCGGTAGAAGTCCAGAATCTTCATTTTGAAGATGTATTCGTACCGTGCCTGGAGCATCAGCGACTGCGCCGTCAGCAGGTTGTTTTTCGCCACGTTGTAGTCCACCGCCGTCGCCGCCCCTGCGTTGAACTTCTGTTCCGTGTTGCGGAACGACTCGGCGTTCGACACCACGCTGCTTTGCGCAGAGTTGTACCGTTCCAAAGCCCCCCGCGCATCCGTCCATGCCTGCTGAATCTCTTTGTAGAGCCGGTCTTCGGCCAGTTTCACGTTCAGATCGGCGTTCCGCAGGGCGATCTTCGTCTTGCGCACCGCATTCCGCGTATTCAGCCCCCCGAAGATCGGCACCGACAGATTGAATTGCAAAGCCGATGACGCGTTGTCGCCTAACTGGTCGAAAAACGGGTATTTCGTGTAGTACGGCTTGCCGTCCGGCCCTAATTGCGGTTTCTGGCGGGCGTCCGACCAACTGCTGCCGTAGCTCGCTCCGAAGCCCAGCGACGGGTAGTAGCGCGCCCGGGCCAGCGAAACGTCCTGTTCGGCGATCTTGCGCTGCCATTTGGTCACTTCGATCCGCGGCAGGGTCAATGCCGCATCGTAAATCTCGCCCACATCCCGCAGGCCGCGGGCATCCATAGCCGCCAGCGCCGCGCTGTCCGGCACTTCCACGTCGAATTCCGGCACGTCGCGCAGCTCCAGCAGCTGCGTGAGTGTCAATAAAGAATTGGCAAGCTGGTTTTTGTAATTGACCAGGTTATACCGTTCCGAGGCCAGTTGCGCCTCGAGCTCCAGCCGGCTGCCGATCGGCAGCGATCCTGCTTCGACCAGTTTCGATGTCCGTTCGATCTGTTCCTGGAGCGTAGCGATCTGGGCTTCGGAAACGGCGACTTGTTCTTTGTTATAGAGTATCTGGAGGTATGCCGCTGCCACGGCGATGGTGATCTCGTCTTTGATCCGTTCCACGTCCTGCACCGAGGCCATGAGGCTGAATTCTGCGCGGCGCATGGCGTGCAGTTTCTGCATCCCGGCGAATACGGTGGTGCTCAGCGACAAGCTCCCGCTGGCGTTCTGCACGGTCTGCCCCGACACGTAGTTGTAGGTCGTCGGGTCGAGCGACCGCCCGAACGAGACGTTGTATCCTAATCCGGCGTTGAGGTTGGGCAGGTAGCTGAGTTTGGTCTGGGTGTTGTCCACGCGGGCCGTTTCGACTGTGTTGAGGCCCTGTTTGACTTGTATATTGTGTTCCACGGCGTGGCGGATGCACTGTTCGATGTTCCACGTTTCGGTCGCCCGGGCAACCGAAACGTGGAATATCGGGATGAGCAGGCCGTACAAAATGCGTGCTTTCATAGGGCGGGTAATGGAATCGGCAAGTTACGAAAATTATTTGTTTTGGGATTCGCGGATTTTTGTCTGCATGGATCATGCAACCGTTGGGGCTGTTTTCGGTCGGTGCGGACGGTTGGGGAATTGACGGGCTTTCCAACCTTGTCTACAGGCATTTTTTCGGCGGGCCGTTTAGGTAGGTACAGCCCGGCTCGAGTGCCGAGCGGACTTCCGGCTTGACATCAGGGAGATCGCTTGCAAGGGCCTATAATTAATTGTAGGTTTTACTGTACGTGTTCCAAGAGGGAACTGTTCTCTTTAACTTCGCTCCGCTCGTTTTCCTCGCGCTACCTCGGCATAGCCCGCAAGCGGTCTCTGCTGAGGTAGCGCGAGGAAGCCGGAGGCAAAACAAGCGCAGCGCAGTTAGCGAGAACCAGAAAACCGACGCAGCAACCGAGCGCCGTCGAGCTTGCTCGAATGGTCGAGGCGCCAGGAGGAAGGCGAAGCCAAACTTTTTGAGATGCTAACGCATCTCTTGAGCCTGCCGGATACCCGATTCTTGAATGTTTTTTTGTGTCGGGACTTTCCAATGCGGCGCGCATAAGGTAATACAATCATTAACGCGCCCATTGAGAAAGCCCGACACAAAAATAGGATTCAAAGAAAAAGGACTGCGGAGCGTAAGGAGTAGCGCAGCTATCTGAAAAGTTCTTTGCGTCGCTTTCTTTCAAGAAAGCGACAGTCCCGTACAGAACGGTGCTAAATAAGCCTACGGTTCCAGACAGCACAGGGCAATTAAACGGTCGATTTACCGGTTTGCCGGTTCACCGCAACAATCCTCCCGTTCCGCCTTCGCAACAGCCTGCAAAGCCCGCGTGCGCCTGATCGTAGCCAATATCGCCGTCAGTCCGTAGGCACCCGTCAGCATCCACAAAGTGACCGCCTCCGGCGCCACGTCCGACAGCGTGCCACCCATCGTCCGGATCCGGACCAAAGCATCTATCCCGCTACTCGACGGAACCATACGCCCCAACGCATAGATCCATTCTGGCATACCCTCGCGAGGCCATGAAATGCCGCTGACGATCAGGAAAAAGACCGACGTCACGATCAGCAGCATCATCGAACTCTCCCGCTTGCGGAACAAAGCGCCCAGCGTCAGCCCCAAGAAAATCACCGACAGCAGGTAAGGCAGGAAAACCAGCAGCAGATCCCAGTGATTCCCATTCATCGGATAACCGAAGAACTTGTACTGGAAACTGAACATATAGAGCATCAGCGGAATATACAGGAACAAGTAAGCCGTCGCCTTGGCAAAAACAAGCCGTGTGGCCGAATAATCCCGGAACTGCCTCCACGTCCCCCTCTCGAACCACGTTCCCCCCACCATGCCAATCCCCACCAGCAAAAGCTGCTGGGCGATCAGGATCAGTACCGCCGGCAGGATCGCCGTCGCATATCCCCCGTAAGGATTGTAAAGCATATCGACATCGTATGCCACCGGCATAGCCAGCCACTCCGCCTGCTGTCGGTTCAGCCCTCCGGCCATCAGCGTCCCGATTTGCACCTCGGCCCCCGCCGTGACCACAACTTCCCCCACCGCCCCCAGAAAATCGCTGTAAAGCAGGAAATAACCTCCGTCGGCATACAGGCTCACCTCGTTCTGCTCCCCTGCCAGCATCCGTTTTTCGTACCCCTCGGGAATATAAAGCACCCCGTAGATTTTCCGGTCGAGAAACAGCCACTTCGCCTCGTCGAGACTTTGCACCTCGTACCATACATCCGCTTCCGGCGTAGCATCCAGCATCCGTGCCAGTTTCCGGCTCGGCGGCGTGTTGTCCAGGTCCACCACCGCTACCGGAAAATTGCGCACCACCTGCGGCGCATAGATCAGCGGATACAAAGTGCCGTAGATCAGCATCGCCCCGAACAGGATCAGCATCGCCCCCCCGTCTTTGAAGATGGAGATGAATTCGGTTTTCGTTATGTTCCAGAATCGTTTCATACCCTCAATCTTTTCCGTAATACTGCGGATTCATCGCCACCTTTTTGAGCCTCGGCACTAAGGCCGCCATCGCCAGCACGAATACGCCCATAGCCGCCAGATCCCCCAGCGACCGCGCCGGCGGGGCTCCGCGAAGACTCTGTTCGATGAAGAGGTCGATAAAATAGGTGAAAGGGAACAGCTTGGACAGCGCCGCAATGGCCGGATACATCCCGATCTGCGGGAACGTCAGCCCGCAGAACGACAGCGAAGCCGTTGCCACTCCTCCCGCCACGGACAACGAGAACCGCATATTGGCGCTGACCGCCACCAGGATCACCCCGATAGCCATGTAAGCTAATATCACAAACAGATTGCCCAGCACCAGTATGATCGCTTCCCGCCCGTGGAAAGGCATTCCCAGGAATCGGTAGAGCAGGGTGTTCATCAAGAGGGAGAGCAAGGTGAACAGCAGCACATACGGCGCCAGCTTGGCCGCCAATGCGCGTGTGATGCTTCCCCCCGCCGTCGCGATCCATTCGGCTGCCGTGCCGTTTTTCAGTTCGCTGCCCACGGCGTAGACCGTCACCGTGCTGACCGTGATGATCAGTGCCAGGAACAGCAGTCCCGGCAGTAGGTAGTAGGCGTAACTGCCGTAAGGATTGAACAATACATGTTTCTCGAAAGCGATCGGATAGGCCATCGCATATCCTTGCGATGCCGGGATTCCTTTGGCGCCGAGCAGCTGGGTCTCCACGCCGATGTTGAAGGCCTGGAAAACGGTCGTAATGTCCCGTTTGAGCAGTCCGGAGTTGAGAATTCTCGCCCCGCTGATCTGTGCGGAGACCTGCGCTCTCCCCTGACCGGACAACACATCGGCCTGAAGCCCTTCCGGAATGACGATCAGGGCGTTGGTCAACCCCTGCACCATCGATTGCCGGCCCTGTTCGATACTCTCCACGTGCAGAGCCACCTGGGCCGCCGGTGTGGCGTCGACCATCCGGACCAGCTGCCGCGACAGTTCGGTGCGGTCGCCGTCGTACACGGCCACGGGCAGGTCGTGCACTGTTCCTTGCCGGAACATCAGCACGTACAGCACGGTCATCGTCACCGGAATGATGATGGCCGCGGTCACCAGGATCCGGCTCTGTCCGAACCGTCGGATCTCGCGTTTTACGCTGTCGCTGAATCGTCCCATTCGATAATAAGAGTTCCTTTAAAAAGTAACTGAAATACCCTCATGCCGGGTGGGGCTTTTGGCTTTCGCTTCACCGCTCATGCCGCGGAGGCTTTTTTCTTTGATAATTGCCTCGGGCCGGCGGGCTTTCTCTCCGGCGGAAAGTTCTACGGGCGTTCCCTCGCCGGGGGTAGAGTTTTTTCTTCTCCTCCCGCTCAGGCCGCGGGGGCCCTTCCTTTCTTGGGTGACCAAGAAAGGAAGCAAAGAAGTCACCGGGAATCGGTTTCGCCTTGTCGAAAGCCGGTCATTCAGTCCGGCTTTCTCAAGTCAAAACACGACATTCCCGGGTCTGCTGTGTCTATCCGTTCCCGGAAGTGTTTTCGCATGCAGAGAAAACAGTTTCTCGCGTCAGCGTGCGGGCCGTTGTGCTTAACGGCATCCAAGAGGGTTTTTCAGCCATGATCTCCCTATGACAGGCCGGAGCCCCCGGCTGCGGAGACCTGGTGCCGCCGGGCACACCGACCGGACTGTAATTACCCTAAACGGCCCCGCTGGCTCCGGCCCGATCGCAAGTAATAAGGAGCACGCGAAAGCACCTCCGGAAGCGTCGCTTTTGGAATCAGTGTCTTCCTTAATTGCGGGTAGACACGGCAGACCCGGGAATGCCGCGTTTTGCTTTGAGAAGCCCGTGCGGGTGCGCGGGCTTCGACAAGGCGCAACCGGCTGGAGGCACTTTGGCTTCGCCTTCCTTCTGGCGCCTCGGCCATTCGAGCAAGCTCGATGGCACTCGCCTGCTGTGTCGGTTCTTTCTCTACTTTGACCTGCGGTCTTCCTCGCACTGCCTCGGCATAGCCCGCCAGCGGTCTCTACCCTCGGATACGTCGCTCGGTTCTTGGTCACCCAAGAAAGTAAATGCCGCCGCAGCTTGAGCGTAAATAATAACCGAACATTTAAAACGAGTTGTAGTCCACCGTCACGGTCATTCCCGGCCGCAGACCGTCGATCCGTCCCGCCGGCCGTGCATGCACCTCGAACGTCTTCACGTCGAACTCCCCGCTGGTGCGTGTCGCCGCCCAGGTCGCATACGAAGCCTCCGCCGCGATATAATCCACCGTCAGTTCGTAAGTCTTGTCCAGCGCCGGAAAATAACCGTCGAATTTCGTTCCTCTCCGGATTTTAGGCAGCAAGGTCTCCTTGATGTTGAACACCACCCAGGCGTCCGACAAATCGACCACCGTCACCACCGGATAACCCGTGCCCACTAACTCGCCGTTCTCCGAGACCACGCTCGACACCTCGCCGTCCACCGGCGCATATTGGCGCGTTTCGGTCACATAAGACTCTACCTCGCTCACCGCACCTCCCGCCTGTTCCACCAGCGCCTTGGCCGCCGCCTTCTCCTCCCACTGCGCCCCCTCGGTCGCCATATTGTAGCCCGCTTCGGCCGCCGCCGCAGTAGTCTTCATCGCTTTCAGCGCCGCCTGCGCTTCGTCTAACTTCTGCGCCGGCACCACCCCCTGGTCATACAGGTTTTTCACCCGGTCGTAAGTCTTCTGCGCCAGTTCCAACCCGGCCAGCGATTGCTGCCACATCTCGTAAGCCTGCCGGATCTGCTGCTTCCGCGCCCCTGCGTCGACCTTGTCCTGCATGGCCGTAGCCGCCGATTTGGCGGCCTCCGCCTGCGTCAGCTTGGCGTAGACCTCCGGCGAACTGATGCCGTACAGGAATTGCCCTTTCCGAACCGTATCGCCCCGCTTGACAGTCAGGCTGTCCACCCGGCCCGGCACTTTGGACGACACTTTGTAGCTGGTGGCCTCCACCGTCCCCTGCATCAGGTAGGGGGCAGGCTTGAGCACGAACCAGCCGATAAAAGCCACCACCGTAATGACGGCGATGATAATCAGCGTGATGGTATATACCTTCGATTTCATTCCGGTAAAGTATTATTGGTTGCCAATGGTCTGGAAATCGGGTTGGAGCATGTAGCTGCCGAGCGTTTCCGTCTCGCCTGCGAGGGCCAGCAGCTGCGCCAGCGCCACGTCGAATGCGTAGGCCGCCGCCAGTCGCTCCACCCGGGCTTTGGCCAGGTTCAGCCGGGCGTCCACCACGTCCGACGACGGAGCCATCCCTTCGCTGAACGCCTTCAGTTTGGCGTCCAGATACGATTCGGCGAAAGCCACCGATGCACCTAAGGCATGCACCTCCGCCGCCGAGCTTTTCAGCTGGTTATAGAGTTTTTCGGTCAGCGTCATCAGATCGTTTTCCGCCTTGATCTGCATCGCTTCCACCTGTCGCACCTCCTTTTTGGCCGCCGCATGTTTGTATTCGCTGCTCAGGCCGTCGAAGATGCGCAGTTTGACACCCGCGCCGACCATCCAGCGCGGCGCCAGCTCCGTAAGCTGCCAGTCCCACGCATTGACGGCCCCCACAGCGGCGATTTCCGGCAGAAAAGCGGCTCGGGCCGCCCGCACTCCTTCCTTCGCCAGCCGCCGCGTCAGCTCCACCTGTTTCAGAATCGGGCTGTTCTGGGCCACTTTCTGCCGGTAGTAGGAGAGCGGCCGGAGTTCGTCGACGATGAACAGGGCCGTGACCGGCAGGTAGTCCGCCGTGCTGCCCAGCGAAGCGCCCAAAGCCCGGTTGACCGTTCCGATCTGTAGGGACGCTGCGGTCTGCTCGCCTTCCGCCTGGGCCAGATACATCTCGGCGTAGAGCTTCTCGGTCGGAGCGATCATGCCGTTGGCCTCCAGTTTCTCGGCATCGCTGAGGTGCTTGCGCATCCCTGCCGTCACCTCTTCCCGCACCCGCAGGACGTGGTGGGCCAGCAGCAGGCCGTAATAGCGCTCCACCACCTCCGCGAACAGGTCGGTCTGCACTTTCAGGGCCTCCTGGTCGCTCTTTTCGATGTTGATTTTGGCTGCGTTGACCGCTGCGTTGATCTTGCCGCCCGTGTACAGCGGCAAGGCCGCCGTAGCTCCCACCACTGCGAACTGCTGCTTCTGGAGCGTCAGGCTCAGGTCGATCCCCTGGACCGCCTGAATGACCTCCGGCGGGACAGGAAAGGGGAGGGGCAGTTGGCCGATATGCTCCAGCGCCGCGTTTTTCTCCGGATTCAGGTCGAAGGCTTTGATGTCCTCCGACATGTAGGTGTAGGCCCCCGTGACCCCTAACTGCGGCATTCTCAGCCCCCAGGCTGCCTTGCGGCGGTCGACGGCGGCTTCGCGCGCCAGACGCTGCGCTTCCATGGCCGGATTTTGCCGGTAGCTGATTTCGATGGCCTCCTGTAAGGTGAGGAACCGGATGCTGTCCGGGGGCGGCGAAGCGAGACCCTGTGCCGCGGCGGAGCCCATTCCTCCCGACAGCAGGGCCATGCCGGCGCCGAGGATTGCGATCTTTCTGTTTATCTGCATCGTCTTCGTTTTTCGTATGGCGGGTATGTCAGGTTTGCAAATGGTTCGAACCGTTCGTTTCCGTTTCTGCGCGGAAAAGCGAGGTAAACTGGAATTTAGCAAATTTGGTGCAATTTTCTTTGGCATGGAAATTGTCGGACTTTTATTCGCAAATAAACCGATGTATTACCAACCTTATTTAAATTCCGAGACTATGAAAAAGTTATTTTTGTCTATGCTGATGGTGCCGCTGGCCGTTACGGCGATGGCGCAGGATTACACCCAGAAAGAGGTGCGCGACGCGCAGCGCGCCCAACGCCGGGAGGCGATGGTGCAGCAGCTGACCAACGCGCTCAAAACGCATAACTTCACTTTTTCGGCTTCGCAGATGACGCCGGAGTTTATGGGCCCTGAGCAGGCGCTGAACCAGTGGAACAATTACGTGTCGGTCTATCCGGGCTTTTTGGAGGTGAATCTGCCGTATGTATCGGCGGCGCAGAATGTGACCATGATCCCCCAACGGATCGACATCAATACGGTGCAGTTCAGTTTTTGGGAGGATATGAACTCCGGTTCGCAGTGGACGCTGGTGTTCCAGACCGAATGGGGCAATGTGAAGTATGTGTTCCACCTGAACTACGACATCGATAACGGATTCGCCACGCTGACGCTGGTGCCGAACATGGGCAATACGGTGGTTTACAGCGGCACGATACGCTCCAACTGATTCTCTCTCTGCACAATAAATACGAAAGGCGGTGCGGTTCATAAGCAGATGGAACCGCACCGCCTTTTCAATACGTGTGCAAGCCGGATAATCCGATGCGTTTATTCCAGCACGAAATTGATGGGCACCTGCACGTATACCCGCACCGGTTTGCCCCGGTTCGTCCCCGGTTTCCATCTCGGCGAGCTTTTCACCACGCGGATCGCCTCTTCATCCAAGTACTTGTCCACCCCGCGCAGGATTTTCACCTGCGTAATCGAGCCGTCGCGTTCCACCACGAACTGCACGGTCACCTTGCCCTGCGATCCGTTGTCCTGCGCCACCGCCGGATACACGAGATTCTTGCCGCACCATCTGGCGAAAGTGTTCACATCCCCGCCCTGGAAACTCGGCATTTCTTCGGCGATCAACACCGGCACATCTTCCTCGATTTCCTCCTCGCCCGTGTAGGTTCCCCCGAACTTGGTGACATCCACCGCCAAGTCCTGGGTCACATCCAAGTCGAGGATATTGATCGTCTGCTCGATTTTCGCATCGTTTTTGACCACATTGAGCAGGTCGGACAGCACCACGGCCTGCGTTTTCATCGGTGCCGGCGGACGTTTGTCTTCCTGCACCGTGACTTCCGTCATCTCGGTTTCGACCGCCACGACAGGCTGTTCGACCACTTCGATGACCCGTTCTTTCTGGCTCCAGCTGAACATGGCGATACATGCCGCCAAAGCGATGATGATCCCGATCTCCAGAAAATAGCTCCGCTTGTTTTCCAGGTCGGCTTTGGGCGATTTTTTGAGTTCCATATGGTTAGTAGGATTTATGCGTTAACCGTGAGGATATGATTACCGTTACAAAGCTATGTATTTTATTTAGCAAATGCAATACTGTCCCGGGACGATATGGGGAGGGATGAAAATTTTTACGCGATTGTATACTTTTCTCCTTTTTCGAGTTCGGCTCTGCGCCGGGGGCCGCTTCTCGCGGCCGGGGGGGCGGCGCGAGCCGGAAAATCGGGACAAAGGATGGCGGGTACGATAAAGTATATAATCGCGAATTTTTATTACATTTGTCCGGCAAGCGGGGAATTAGCTCAGTTGGTTAGAGCGCTTGCATGGCATGCAAGAGGTCACCGGTTCGACTCCGGTATTCTCCACCCGGCCTCTGTTTCGGGGCTTTTTATCTGGCAGACCGCTTTACGGACGACCCCGTAAGGCGGTTTTTTCATACCTTTGCCCCATATGGATACTAACGGAACGAAGTGGCTTTCAGGCATGTCGCCGGACGAGCTGCGGGCGGTGGCGGCCGAAGCGGGCCTCAAGCCTTTCGCCGCCCGTCAGATGGCGGACTGGCTCTATAAGAAGCGGACGGCGGACGTGGCGGCGATGACCAATTTGTCGGCTGCCGCCCGGCAGCGGTTGGGCGAGCTGGGGTATGTCGCCGGACGGATCGAGCCGTGCGATGTGCAGGTCTCTGTGGACGGGACTAAGAAGTATCTGTTCCCGACCCTCGGCGGACGGTATATCGAATCGGTCTATATTCCGGACAGGGAGCGGGCGACGCTCTGCGTCTCGTCGCAGGCGGGGTGCCGGATGGGCTGCCGGTTCTGCATGACGGGGCGGCAGGGATTCCGGCATAACCTGACTGCCGGGGAGATCGTCAATCAGGTGTTGGCGATCCCGGAGTCGGAGCGGCTGACCAATATCGTTTTCATGGGGATGGGCGAGCCGATGGACAATATCGGCCCGGTGCTGCGGGCGGTGGAAATCCTGACGGCAGAGTGGGGCTTGGGGTGGAGCCCGACGCGGATCACGGTCTCGACGGTCGGGGTGATCCCGGCCATGGAGCGGCTGCTGAGGGAAACGAAAGTGCATCTGGCGGTGAGCCTGCACGATCCGTTCGATGCGGAACGGGGGGAGCTGATGCCGGTGCAGAACAAATATCCGGTTCGGGAGGTGGTGGCGGCTTTGCGGAAGTTCGATTTCGCGCACCAGCGGCGGCTGAGTTTCGAGTATATCGTTTTCGAGGGGGTGAACGATTCGCCGCGGCATGTCGAAGGGTTGGTGCGGCTGCTGAAAGGGCTGGACTGCCGGATCAACCTGATCCGTTTCCATGCGATTCCGGACAGCCCGCTGCGCGGGGTGTCGCCGGAGCGGATGAAGCGCTTCAACGGGGCGCTGAATGCGGCGGGAATCACGACTACCACGCGTTCGTCGCGCGGCGAAGATATACTGGCCGCCTGCGGCCTGCTTTCGACCCTCTCGCAGGAATAGCCGGCTTTTGCGCCGAATCCCCCTATTATAGCTTGCGGATCATGATCCGCATGGTCGTCCCTTTGTCGACCTCGGAGTCGAGGACGAAGATGCGGCCGTGGTGATACTCTTCGATGATGCGCTTGCTGAGCGACAGGCCGAGGCCCCAGCCGCGCGTCTTGGTGGTGAATCCGGGCTGGAAGATGCGCTTGAAGTTGGCTTTCGGCATTCCTTTGCCCGTGTCCCGCACGTCGATGCAGATCCATTTGTCGTCCCGCACCGAGAGCTGGACGATGATCGCTCCGCGCCCTTGCAAAGCGTCCAGCGCATTTTTCAACAGATTCTCCACCACCCATTCAAACAGCGCGTCGTTGACCATGCCCTGCATCGGTTCGGAAGTGCACTGTGCGAAATTCAGCGTCACGTTTTTCGGAATCCGCGTCTGGAAATAGGCCACCGCACCGGCCACCAGTTCGTAGATGTTCCTCGGCGCGAGGTTGGTCGTGGCGCCGATCTTCGAGAAACGGTCTACCACTTTCAAGAGCCGCGTCAGGTCTTTGTTCATTTCGTCCACCACGAACGGCTCCACGTTCTCCTGGCTGCGCAGGTATTCGAGCCAGCCCAACAGGGAGCTGGTGGGCGTCCCCAGCTGGTGTGCGGTCTCTTTGGCCATTCCGATCCAGACACGGTTCTGTTCGCTGTGCTTGGACGACCGGAAGGCGATGAAAGCGAAGCCGATGAATACGGCGAACACGCTGAGCTGCACCCACGGAAAGTATTGCAAGGCCTTGAGCAGCGGCGATTCGTCGTAAAAGACGCGTACGATGCTTCCCTGCACAGTGGGTATCTCGATGGGGTCCCGCCCGCCGGAGCGCATGCTTTCGAGTTTGTCGGCCAGCCGGTCGGGATCGGCCATCACCGAAGGGGCGATCAGCCGGGACTGAATCACGCGCAGGTTGTCGTCGCAGACGATCACGGGAATGTCTTCGGAGAAGTCGATGATGCGGCCCAGTATTTCGGCCTGGTGGCGGTTGCCGTTGCTGGCGGCTTTGACGGTCTCGCCGACGGCGAAAGACCAGAGGTGTATCTGGTCGCGTTCTTTGTCGCGCAGGTTTCCGACTAAGTAGTTGGAATAGACGAGCGAGGTCACGCCGATGGCGAAACCGATGATGATGAAGAGCATCTTGCCGTGGTATCCGATCGAAAGTTTGCGCATCCGGTTGGCTTGGATTTTAAAGGTACGAAGTAAAAACGATATTCGCCCCTGACGGCATACGACTCCCGGGGGAAAGCGGTTCCGCACGAATTTCCGTCTGCCGGTGCGAAGACCGTCTGGCCATCGTCGTTTAAGGGCCTGTCGAAGCGACTTCTATTCCGGAATCCGGATCGTCATGAAGATCGCCTCCACCTGACGGACATAGTCCCTCATCGGCACGTTGTTGTTCGGCGACGGGGAATAGACATAGCCGTCGATCGCCAGCATGCGGTGCCGCTCCGGTTCGTAGGTCGTGTAATTGATGAACGGCCCTCCCATGAAATCGCCGGCCACATCCCAGAATCCCCGCACCTGGTTCCATTCGCGGCCGTTCACCGTCAGCTTTTTCTGGTCGGGCATCACCGCCGTGCTGGTCGTCATGTAGCTCCCGTCCGAAGGCCCCGGCACCTGCATCACTGCCGCATTGCGCGCCGCGATGATGTTCCCGGCCGCCGCATTCCGGGCCGCCGAAGTGTCCGCCGGATAGGTGTAGATCGTAAACCCGACGCTCGCCAGCGGCAGCTCATAGGAGATCCAGAGGAAATTCGTGGTGTCGAGCCGTACCCGGTATCCTCTGGGGATACTCATCTTGAAGTCGAACTTCTCCCGGATCAGCTCGTCGATCTCCGCATCCCGGTATTTCTCCGCCCGCGCCACGAAACGGTCGCGCTCCGCGATCTCGTACAGTTTGACCAGCTCCGAGCGGTACGTATTCAGGAAAGCCGCCATCGAATCCGCCGACGGCGCCGTCACCGTCACCTCCAACTGCGGCGCCGAATTGACGTCGTATGAAGCTGTCATGTCCGCTTTCGGGTATTGGGAACCGGTTTTGAGGATCAAAATATTCCGGTGCCGGCTCACCGTCTCCCGGTAGCTGGCCGGCGGCACGCTGTAAACGGTGAAGCGGGGTTCCGGCTGGTTGATCATCTCCACCTCGTCGGCGAAGATCGCCCGGGCCGTATCCCCCGCCGGCCCCTGCCACAGTGCTGTCGGAGCCACGACGAAAAGCTCGTACGGCTTGCCCGTCGAGGATACCTTGACCTCGCCGGTATGGCAGGCTGTGAGAGCCAGGGCGGAGGCTGTAATAAGGGTGAATGCGATTTTTTTCATGGTCGTATCGATATTTAGGTTGGGTCAGTGCGGCACCTCTGCGGGTGCTTCGTACAAATGTAACTATAATTCTTTTCGCAGTTACTCTCTTTTGCCGGTTCTGATAAAACTGTAAATTTATTGTACGTGTTGGTATAGATCCGCTCTCTTTGTGAACAATCGACACTGCCGAGTGTCGCTCGGCACTAGGCCTCCGCCGGAGTAGCTCCGGCCTGACCGTTGACGCGGAAAATAAATATTATAGTACAATTATTTTTAGCCGCTACGATCATCAGGATCGCTAGTTTCAGCGGTGCCGCTCGGCCCACACAGGCTGAAAGTGGCCCGCACATCGCCAGGGTTGTCACCGAACAGACAGAAAAAAGGCCAAATCAATCCAAAGACAGCACCATCAGATTCACCAACCGACGAAAAATGTTTACCTTTACCGACATGGCCCTATTGACACCCGATATGCCGCTGAGCGCGGCACTGGAACAGCATCCGACACTGATCCCCCTCGTCAGCCGCTTCGGCATCCGGCTGGGGTTGGGAGACAAATCCGTGGCAGCCGTCTGCGCCGACCATCAGATCGACGCCCGCTTTATGCTGACGCTGATGAACACCTACCTCTTTGAAGAATATTTCCCGGAACAGAAACTCAAGTCATTCCACGTCAGTCAACTCGTCGACTACCTGAGCAAGACCAACGCCTACTACCTGCATTACCAATTGCCCAATATCGAACGGCATCTGGGCTCGCTGATCGCCAGCGGCGGGGCGGAGAACAGAAATCTCGCCCTGCTGGGCAAATTTTTCGCCGGCTTCAAACAAAGTCTGACCGATTCGATCGACTACGACACCCGGAAATGGTTTCCCTATTGTCTGGCATTGAGCGCAGGCGAGGTCGAGGGAAGAGATCGGATCGCACCGACGGCGCCGGACACGGCGGACGACGATCCGGCGGTGAGCCAGCTGCGGGACATGCGGAGCATCATGGTGCGGCACCTGAGCGGAGAATACAACGACAATCTGGCCTATGCCGTGATTTTCGCCGTGGGAAGCATCGAGCGGGACATTCGGCAGCACAACCGGATTCGCAACCGAATATTGACCCCTGTTATCGACGCCTTATGCCGCGGATAGCCCTTATTTTGCCCGATCTGCTGCAACGAGCCGGGATGGCCGCCGTGTTGGAGCGATATTTTGCCCCGGTGGAAGTGGAACAGTTCGGAACGGCGGACGACACGTTGCGCGAGAACGGACTTTTCGACGTCTATTTTACTGACTGCGCTGTGTTTACGGCGAATGTGGATTTTTTTCTGCCCCGGCGGAGCCAGTGCGTGATTCTCGTACCGGATGGGAGCGCAGCGCTTCCGGGAACGGAGACCCCGCGTGTGATTGCGACCGGCGGGACGCTCGAAGAATTACTCGATCACATAGGAAAGGTGCTTGTTCCGGTCCGTTCGGCGGCGGAAACGCCTTCTGACGAGTTGTCAGCCCGCGAAGTACAAGTGCTCCAGCTGGTCGTCAGCGGCGCTATCAACAAAGAAATCGCCGACCGGCTCAATATCAGCCTCAACACTGTGTTGACTCACCGCAAAAATATCGCGGCCAAGCTGGGAATCAAGACCATCTCGGGTTTGACGCTTTACGCTTTGATGCACGGTTACGTGTCGACCGAAGACATAAATACGTAATTGATCTTTCGTTCGTTAGCCTTCGGTCGAATTGGCATTTTCTTTCTCGTGCTGGGAATCGGTTTGGATTTCGCAAAACGGGGCTCCGCCTACCTCCTGCGGGCTCGTTATTAACTGTAGGTTTTATCGTACGTACCCGGTTTGAGGGAACTGTTCTCTTTAACTTCGCTACGCTTGTTTTCCTCGCGCTACCTCGGCATAGCCCGCAAGCGGTCTCTGCCCTCGGAACGCTGCTCGGTTGTGAACAAAGAGAACCAGAAAACCGACGCAGCAGCTGAGTGCCATCGAGCTTGCTCGAATGGCCGAGGCGCCAGGAGGAAGGCGCAGCCAAACTTTTTGAGATGTTTCGCATCTCTTGAGCCTGCCGGATACCCTTGTCTTCGATCCTCTTGGGCCGGGAGCAATAGACCGCTCTATTGCACCTCAGTTCGACCTCGCGCCCACCCCCTAAAGCTGAGCAAACTCCCGGTCGGAGCACCCGGCGGCACCGCTTCCCCAGCCGAAAAGGTTCCCCCCGGAACCGGCAAGACGCAATCATTCGTTTCGGCAAACAAGCGGCTAATCTCAGACGAAGATACGATATTTTCCCCATTCGGGCATGCACACCGCCGCATATTCGAGCATTCACTCCTCTGCATTCGGGTATTCATGCCGCCGCATTCAGGCATGAATCGCGCTGCATAAAAAGAAAGCGGGGCCGACTTTCGAGAAAGTCAGCCCCGCCCAACCGGCAGCCGCCTGTTATGATGTACATGCGCGGACAGGCGGCCGCACGGAATCACTTCCGGTTAAATACCTGTGGCCGCCGCCAGCGTCACCGTGAATTTCACGCCATCATGTTCCTCGCCCCATTGATCCACTACCGCAGCCGTCACTTCGACCGTCTCGTCCGCCGCGGGAGCAGCGTCTACACGGGTGCAGACGATTTTCGCACCGCCATCCGGAACTTCGACAGTTACTTTCGATTCATCTGCCGAAACCGCACTCGCGATCTTCACGATCCCTCCGGTTACTTCCGAATCGTCGCCGGATTTGGCCGTGAAACCCGTCAATTCCACCTCCGCAGTCAAGGCATCGTTCGCGATCGTCGTACTTGCCGGCCCTTCCACCGCCGCCACCGGCGAGCTCAAAGTAAAGGTGATCGTTACGGCAGTTTCGGTTCCGACCGGATCTTCGTAAGTCAGCGTCGCCGTATAGTCGCCTGCGGCAGTCGGGTTGTCCACCGAGATTTCCACCGCATCGAAAGCTCCGGCATCCGCCACAGCAGCCCCCGCATCGCTCCCGGAGCTCTTGAACGCCGCGCTATTGGAACCCACGCCCGCCAGCTGATCACCTAAAGCCACCTTGAAGTTCGCAGCACCCGCTTTCCAAGCGTCGATCATTTCCTGCGCAGCCTCATCTCCGAACAAAGCAGCGGTCAAAGCATCCTGAGTCAGTTCGATCACCGTTGCCGTACTTGCATCTGCATTCTGCATCTCCTCACCAAGAGACACCTCCGTGCTGACCGGTTCGGGCAGCAACGCAAAGAAATTCACCGTCACTTCTTTTGAATCGGCCTCACCGTTCTCCCCAAGGTAGGAGTACACCACCGTCAAAGCCTTTTCCGGGGTAGCCGCTTTGCTCAAAGCCCCCGGGAGTTGATACACCTCCCAGTCGCCGGTATACGGAGCGTCGGCAGCCACACTCTCATCCGCGCGGCGAATCCCGTAGCCCTCGTGATCCGTTCCCTCTTTGAACGCCGCATAGCTGTCGACGATATTCGAGGCAGCCGTGATCGTAGCCGTTGCTCCCGTAAGCGCGGGCACGGTCGCGGGTACGCCGCTCGCATCCGCCGGCGTGGACAGGGTATTTACCGTAATTTCAAAATCGTAAGCCGACAGGGTGTGGGTGCCGTTGCTGTTCTCTGCGCAGAGCGCCACATTCGTGAATCCCGCGAACTCAGGATCGGTCGGTACGCCCGTCAGCGTCCACAAACCGCTGGCCGGAGCCGCTTTGGTCGCCGAAATATCCGCCGCACTGCCCGCCGTGAGCGTCAATTCGATCGGCAGCGTAACCGAACCCTCGTGATCACTGGCCACGAACGTGAACGGCACGACCGAAGCGTTCACCTGCGCCGGATTCAGCACCACCGGAATCCCCGCGCACGAGTAAACGACCTCTCCCTCCGCATAGGTTTTGTCGCCGATCGTCGCACCGCCGGTTCCCACCGTCGTTTTCGAGATCACTAACTCCGTTTTACCCGAGATCGAAGCGATGCTCGTAATGGAAGCCTTGTCGAAATAACCCTCCATCGGCACGCGCAGGGTCTTCATCGATTCGGTCGCCGTGGCCGGAACCGTGATGAGGGCGATCTTTTCATCCGGGAGTTCGGTCACGGACGGGATTGCCGCATTGTACTTGAAAGCCGTGGTTTTGTCGCCGATCACGATGTATCCGTCGTCGTCGATCTTCACGTAGTCGGCCACATACGTTTTTGCATCGGCAATGGAATTGCCGTCAGCGTCTTTCAATTCTTCCCACGTCGTTCCGCCGTCTACCGACATTTCCCAGTTTTTGTCCTCGTTCACCCGCAGCTGCGGCACCGGGGCGTCCTTGCCGGCTTCTCCCACCGGCCCCTGAGGCCCGGTAAGCCCCTGCTGGCCGTCCTGGCCGTCCTGACCGGCTGCCCCTGCAGGGCCCTGTGCTCCGGCAGGCCCTTGCTGACCGTCTTGACCATCTTTGCCATCCTTGCCGTTGGTCAGGTTGATCGAAGTGCCGTCCGAGAAGGTGATCTTGTAGCCGTCAGCTTCGGTCTTCACCTCCGTAATCGTCGTCCCCTTGGCAATGGCCGATTGCAGGGCCGCGATCGCGTCCGCGTTGGCATCGATCTGCGTCTGCAGATTCTTGATGTCGGAGTCGTAGTCCTTACACCCGACAAAAGCGGTGCAGGCCGCTGCCATCGCCAGCGCCACCGCATAAAAGTTCTTTTTTCTCATACTTAAAATGTTTTGTTTGGTTGTTTCCATAGCCAGCGATGCAGCGTAATATCAAACTCATTCCTAAGATTTTCGTTATCTTTGAAGATTTAGATACTCCCGGCACATCACTTTGCAAAGCAGAATCTATTTGCAAATGTAAACGCCAAAACTTAAAAAAGCAAATAAATTTTATCAAATGTAAATAAAACTCTTTCGGAGGCGCGGTTTATATGACGATCAACGAGAGACTGAGCCTGCTAATCAAGGCACTCGGGCTCAATAACAATTCTTTTGCGAGAAAGCTGGATGTGAATCCGGCGGTGACGTTCAACATCATCGAAGGGCGGAAGACCAAGCCTTCGTATGATCTGTTAGAAAAAATAGTATTTACATTTGACAATATAAACCTCTGCTGGCTCCTGAAGGGCGAGGGGGAGATGTTCCGCCCGGATTCGGCCGCCCCGGAACCGTCCGGAAGTCCCGAACCGAATCCGGACGCGGCTGCCGTGCAAAACGAATTGATCGCCTTGCTGAAAAAACAGCTCGACGAGGCGAACCGCCTCAATCAGGACTTGATGCAGTTGCTCAAAAAAAATCTCACGGAAAACCGCTGACGCGGCTTTGCATGAAAAAATCCTTATCTTTGGGTTACGAAACAACAAACACCTAAACCAAAGAAAACATGAAGCAATTAGCAGTAGGGATCGACATCGGGGGTACCAATTCGGTCTACGGATTAGTGGACCGCGAAGGGAATATGTACGGCGAAGGGGTGGTGCCTACCAAGAATTACCCGGACTTCGACCAATACCTCGAAGAGCTTTATATCGGAATCCAGAGCTTGGTGAAAAACCTCGACGGCGAGTTCGAGATTATCGGGATCGGGATCGGGGCGCCGAATGCCAATTACTACAACGGAACGATCGAATATGCGGCCAATCTGATCTGGCAGGGGGTGATCCCGTTCGTCGAAAAGATGAAGCGGTACTATCCTTCGATTCCGGTCTTGATCACCAACGACGCGAATGCGGCGGCGATCGGCGAGATGGTCTACGGGGCGGCAAAGGGGATGAAGGACTTTATCGTGGTGACCTTAGGGACGGGGCTGGGGAGCGGATTCGTGGCGAACGGACAACTGATCTACGGGCATGACAGCTTTGCGGGGGAACTGGGGCATGTGATTGTCAACAAGACGGCGAGTGCGCGGGTCTGCGGATGCGGCAGGAAGGGGTGCCTGGAGACTTATGTCTCGGCTACGGGCATCAAGCGGACGGCGTTCAAACTGCTGGCGGATCATATCGAGGACAGCGAGTTCCGAAATATCAGCTACAATGATTTGACGGCGGAGATGATTACGAAGGCGGCGCTCAATGGGGACAGATTGGCGATCGAGGCGTATGAATATACGGGGATGATCCTGGGGCAGGCATTGGCGGATGCGGTGACGATCACTTCGCCGGAGGCGATTTTCCTGTTCGGGGGGTTGGCGAAGGCAGGCAAGTATATTTTCGAGCCGACCAAAAAGTATATGGAGATGCACATGCTGTCGAACTTCAGAAACAAGGTGAAGCTGCTGCCGTCGGGGATCGACGGAAAGAATGCGGCGGTACTGGGGGCGTCGGCGCTGATCTGGCAGCAACTGGAGAGGAAGTAAATCATCCCTTTTCCCGCAGGCGTTGTAACGCTGACCGGTAAAGATTGCGCAAAAGGCGGGGCTATGCTGTAGCCCCGCCTTTTGCGCAAAATCCAGTCCGTCCGCCGCTTATTTCCACACCGTCCGCCGAATCTGGCACCCTTCGTCTACGACTCTGATCAGATACAATCCTGAGCCTATCGCATCGCTCACAATCCACCCTACCGGAATATCCAAACGAATCTTCCGCACGGGTTGTCCGTCGTGCGTGAAAACATAGACGACGTCCGACTCCCGCGGCCAATCCCGCCACGGTTTCCGATCGCTGTACAACAGATAGAAATAACGATCGTCCGACGTCGCCGACAACACCCCCTGCACATTGTCCGGGTCGAAACGCACCGTCGAATGAGCCCCCGAGGAGGCACTCGAAAACACCGGAATTTCAAACAGATATTCCGCCGTCTTGACCGGTACGGAATCCGGCCGGCAATCGAAAAACTTCCAGACCGCCCCCTGTCTCGACGTGGCGACAAAATGCGAGCCGTCCGGCGAGACCGTCACATTCCCATTATACCCCAACGCCATCTCCGCCGGGGTCAATCCTGCATTCACCGCCGCTTCCGGATAGACATCGAACCCCTTAACCTGACACAATGAACTGTCAGTCAAAAAGAACTGACAATCGGGATTGGAAAACTGATACCCCGTCGACACGAACCGGCCTCCGCAAATCGGATGCCGGTCATACCCGTGCCCGTCCGGTATCTCGCTCACTGTCCGCACTTCCAGGGCCACGGGATTCTGCCGCCAACCGGCGCTGTCGGTCATCACCAGTTTCCGCTCACCGCCCGAATAAACATATATCCGGCCATCGCAACAATCCAACCCGTCCATCCCCAACACTTCGTTGTTTGCCCGCCCTTTATGCAGGAAGGAGCCGGCCAATCGCTGCGAATCCAGGTCATAGACGGTCACCTGGGGTTCGGTAAAGAAATTCCCGATCAACAGGAGGTTGTCCAGACTGGCGATATAAATCGGTTCGACGACCTCCCGCTCGTCGAAGTCCATCCGTTCGGTGGAGCAGGAGACTTCCAGCCCGGCGAACAGCTCTTCGACAGATTCCGGCCGAGTTGCCGGCCTGCCGCACGAGAAAAGTAGCAGCGTCCCTAACGCCCACCAAACTCTTTTGTCTTTTTTATGATCATCTTCCAATCTTTGTATTAATTGTCGCAAGGGGTACCCTTCACATCGACATAAACCCCAGGCGAGGTTTCCATAGTGCCGCAAAAGTTATCCCAAGGTGCACAACAATTGAAGAGAATCCGGATCTTTATCAATACTCGAAATCCCCAATGCTTCTATATTGGCCAAAACCAAATCGGAATACTGCGGAGTTGTTTTTGATGCACGAACAGCCGCAAAAATGCCAGTCCCTAAAAGAAAGAGACCAAAAATTGCCAAAGAGATTTTCTTGTTTTTATTTCAGTTTGTGTTTAAATAGCGATACAAAAGTAAAGATAAACAATAAACAACATAAAACACAAAAACCTTTCATATACACTTCAATAGAAATATCTACTTTCTCTTCCTTTGAGGAATACTGCCGAACAATATATCCTTGATTATTCCGCAGTCAGGTCGGCCGCGGTGCTGGGGGCGTCGGCGCTGATCTGGCTGCAGCTGGAACGGGAGTAAGCCGAGTCGTATTCCCTATTTTGGACGACAAACCGAGCCGGGGTGGTATTCATGACTGAATACCGCCCCTGTTTTTTATACTGCCGGAAGAACCCGGTCTCTATTTCACCCGCGAAGAGCCTTGCCGGATCAGGCGGAGGGTATAGTCCAACGCTTCGTCCGCCGGAACAGGATAGTCCGGCAGGGTGCCGTGCACATCGTCGTCCGTCGCCCCGACCTCATAAAACAGCCTGGTTGAAACCCCATACTGAATTCCGCTATTCGACAACTCGAAAATTCTTTTATTCCCGAACGCAACCGACAAACCTCCGGTCTCCTCGCCCACGACCGTCCCCATGCCGAAATACTTGAATGCCCATGATAAATTCGCTGCCGAAGAAAAAGTATAACGACTGGTCAACATCCACACTTGCCCGGTATAACGTTTTCTCGCTCGGTGCGGTTTGTGCCACCATTTTTTCAAATTCCGCAGTGTATCCGGTACTCCGCGCTGCACCCCCTTCTCAATCTGAATAAACGGTCGGTCGCTCAAGTATCGTAACAACATATCTCCTCCTGAGGTAGCTCCCCCACTATTTTCGCGCAGATCGACGATCAGATTCGGAACGCGTCGTTCGCGGAGTTCCTGAAAAACCGAATCGAAAAATGCCTGGCTCTGTTTACCGCCGACCATCGCCCGCAACGTCAGCAGAGCGGTCGTATCGGACAGAATTTCCAACGAGTAGGGCCACTCCCGCTGTGCAGCCTTCTGCTCCGCCCATCTCGTCCGGAATGGAATCGATTCGATCGTCTCCCGAAGTATCGTCCCGTCCGGCGTCGTACCCCGAATGCGATAGTCTCTGCGCCATGTGTTCCACCAATAATAGCACTTCGGGAAATTCCATTCCTGCAAAGCCAGTCGGAAAGGCAGTCGTTCACCGGATGCCCAGACCAAGAACCGACGGATCACCTCCCGGGCACTATGCCCGTCAAGGCTGTCGATCCGCGTGCCGACAGGTAACGGACTGTCGGGCCGATAGTTCCGCCGTACCCGGATAGTCGAATCGTCGGGAATCGTCACGTCGAACGGTAGTGACGGAGCCGCATCGCCCGGAATCCCGACAGGCATCAATGAAGTATGCCCGTCGCCGATCGCCTCGAAAAACGGCAGTAAGTAAGAATAGAACTCCAGTCCGTATAGTGAATCGGCCCGGCCAATCCGAGCATGTAACGCAGCGACCATGCTGTCGAGCCGCGGTCGCCCGGCCACGGCAAACAGGTCGGGATGCACTTCCTGCAACGTCCGGTACAAAGTGTCGAGGTCGGCCCGCAAAGCTGCGCTGGAGTATTTCTGTGCCCTGACGGGTATGAATCCTAACGACAACAGGGCGATACAGACTGAGAACAGCGTTTTTTCATGACTTTATTGGCATCACGGATGAGAAATCGCCGACAGCACCACCTCAAAACGTCGCCTGCGCGGCGCCTGTTTTCAGATTGCAAGTGGCCACAATCATATGGCCGCAGAACATGTCGTCGTCCTCATATTCGATCTCGAACTTGCCGCCTCGCGCCAAATGGACGCTGTGCACAGCGATCCGCTCAGCAAACGCCTCGGGCGTGATTTCCACCGCATCCGCCTCGTCGATCTCTTCATCTTCGACAGCCTGCCGCAGCCAGTCATTCGCCGTTTTGGTCAAAGAGCGCGCCGCCGCCCTGCGCATCCGGACATCCCACTCCTGCTGCTCGTCCACCAGTTTCCCCAGAGTGCCGAACAATTCGGGCCATTTTTTCGGTCGATGTTCGTTCGCCTCCACAGTCACTCCGACCGTTTTTCCCATCCATTCGACCCGCCCTCTGAACCATTCGAGCGTTCTATCCCAGACAAATTCACCGAGCTTTTCATCTTGCCACACGATGGGTTGCAGATACTTTTCGCGGATCGCTTCCAGTTCGGGACACGCGACATCGTGCTCCAGAATCCGGATCAGGGCGAATCGTTCACCTTTCATCCGGAAGCGATCCCAAGCAGGGTCTTCGTACGGCAAGCGATCGTAAGTCCGAGCCTCGATGCGATAGACGGTGAGCGGTTCAAAAATCAACGAGCGGTGACGGGCCTCGAATTCCGTTCGGTCGAGGTTCCAGTCTCTTTTTTCAAAAGGCCACGACACGTGCGTCTTTATCCGTTTCACCCGGTTCGTTTCCAAGTCCACATAGCCGAGAATGCCTTGATTCGCCCTATAATGCGACTTGTGGTCAATCCCGTTGCAATTATTGCGCCCGACACGATCTTCGTCGGTGAGAATCAGAAATTGACGGGGAGATGACTCTTGTTCCATGGTCGATGACGCTTTACGGTCTGAAGATTTTATGTAAAATACAGGTAAGTATATCCGATTTCAGCCCTCTGTCTGCCGGTGGGTCGCTTTTTCCCGATTCCCGGCCTGTGTTCTCCGAACCCGCATGGCCGATTCGCAAAGACCTCTGCCCGGTTTCGGAGAGATCGCATATCCTTGCCGGGATTTATTCCTTGCTTATCGGCCGAACCAGGTCGCCGATCTCCGAGACCCGGTCTGTCCAGCCGTTCATCACCACGGCCGGCGAATGGGTCGCTACGATCAGTTGCAAATTCGGATTCAACCGCCGTATATCTTCGATCAACCGGCGCTGCCAGTCGAAATGCAGCGAGATTTCCGGCTCGTCCATAATCAGGATGAAGTTCCTCCCCGACTGAATCAGCACGTGGGTCAGGATAATCAGAATCTGTTTCTCGCCCGACGAAAGTTGATCCGGCCGAATCGTCGCTCCGTATTTCGTTTTGAATTGCAAGGTGTCGCTGTCGCGATCCACCCGTTTGCCGGTCGCTTCGAGCAGGGCGTCGATCGTGTCGAGATACAGGGTCTTCCGGGCCGTGAATGCCTGTATATCGGCCGTGCTTTTCCCCATCTGCAAAGCGCCGATCACGTGTTTCCCTATTTCCAACTGGTAAGTCAGGTAGCGGTTCTGCAATTTATACAGTTCCCAGTCGAGATAGGTGGCGACGGTGCCGTCCGAGAGTTTGTAAATCGCCTCGCTCTCTTGCAATGTCGTGTCGAACGTGCTGATTACGGAAACGTTGTAGATCGACGGGTCGAACGGCTGCTCGGAACTGACCGATGTCCCGTCCGTAAACTCCACTTCGATAGCCTGCATGCGGCACCGGTGCCCCGTGGAGATCGTTCCCAGCGTGAACAGGTCGCTCAGGCAGCGCAGCACGGTGCTTTTCCCGCTCCCGTTGCTCCCCGCCAGTATGTTGACGTCCGGAGTAAGCTCCCAGGCCAGATCGCAGATGTTCCATAGTCCTTTGATTTCGATCCGGCGTATATATACCTCTGCCATAGTGTATCGAATTAGCGTATGATTATTCGGTTCCCGCAAACGGGTTCGGAGACCGGGCGCCCCCCGTGCGAGCCGAAATATCGGGACAGGGGCTAATAAAGCCTCAATCGCGATCGCCTATAAACCCGGCGGTTCTTTCCGATCAGAAGTAGACTTCGGCCGGCATTCCGATTTTGAGCGATCCCGGATTGGCCACATAGATTTTCAAGGCATAGACTAAATTGGCCCGTTCATCCCGCGTCTGGATCACCTTCGGCGTGAACTCCGCCTTGTCCGCGATCCAGCCGATGCGTCCGGTAAATTCCGCATTCCCCGCATACGTGCTGTCCACCTTCACCCGCACCTGCTGTCCGAGCCGTACCGAAGCCAGCTGCGGCTCTCCGATGTAAGCCCTCAGGATCAGGGTATCCAGGTTCGCCACCTTGTAAAGCGGTTTGCCGACCGCCGCCAGTTCGTGCTGCTCGGCATACTTCGCCAGCACCGTCCCCGCCACCGGATTGACCACATAAGCATTGTCGATCCGGTCCTGCACCTGGAGAATCTGCTGCCGCAGCGGCTCCATGCGCGCCAGCAGCGTGCGCGTCTGAATATCGAGATTCGACTCCTCCGCACTCAGCTGCTTCCGGAGGACATCGGCATCATACGCCAGATTGTCCACCTGCTGGGCCGTCGAAGCATCCGCCTCGGCCAGCGCCCGGAACCGGGCCAGCTCATGTTCGGTTTTCGCCAGCTGTTCGCGCACCACGTCGAGTTGTTTCTCCGTCTCCGGCAGCTGCGCGCGCAACACCGCGATCTCCGCCCGCAGTTGGTTGCGCTGCAAGACCAGCTGCGCGGTGTCCACCCAGCCGACAATCTCGCCCCGGTGGAGCTTGTATCCCTCGTCTACATTGAATTCCAGCAATTTGCCGTTGCAGTCCGCCGAAACGACCACCTCCACCGCCTCGAAATTGCCGTAAGCGTCCGGCACCGGCCCTCGCGAGCAGGAAACCGCGATGCACGCCGCTCCCACCGCTACGGCGCCTGTAGAAAAATATCGATTCATATATTCCCGATTGATAGCCTGCTACCTGTAAACACCCCGTGCCGCGTCGTAGCCGATCCACGCCTGCACCAACCGCAGCGCATTGACCTCCGCATTGACCCTCGCCGCCGCCTCGTTGTTGAACTCCGTCAGGTACTCCGACTCAGTAATGATCCCCTTCTCGAGCTGCGCCAGCGCCCGTTCCCTGACTGCCGTCCTGGCCTTTACGATTTCCGGATCCATCGCCGTCACTTCGCGCAGTTTCTCGATGTCCGTCACGTACTGCGCCGCCTGGATCGTGACGTTCCGTTCAAAGTCGCGCTGCTGTTGGTCGATATCCCCCCTGGCGATCCGGTTGGCCCGTTTCTCCCGTTGCGTCGTCGCCCAGCCCGTCAGCGGCACGTTGAGCCGCAACCCTCCGATCGCCATCGGGGCGAAATCGCGGTCGAGAAAATTGTACCCCGGCCGCCCGTATCCTCCGCTGGCAAACAACGAGAGCTTCGGGTTGGACTTGCTGTTGAGCCACTTGTCCTGCATGTTCAACACCTCCCGCTGTCCGGCGTAAAGTTTCAATTCCGTCCGGTGCAGGAAAGGTTCGCCCGTTTCCAAGCGATCCGGCACCGCCGGTATTTCCAGAACCGTGCTTTCCGCAACCGGCAAGCCCGTCAGCTCCGTCAATGCCGTCGCCAGCTTGCTCCGCGTGCCTTCCAGTTCGGCCCGCTGCTGACTGAGCTCGATCATCCGGGCCGTCAGCGCCGCCAGCATGCCCCCCGTCGCCGTCCCGTGCGCAACCCGGGCGGTCACCGCTTCAATATCGGCCGCGAGGGTTTTCCGCATCAAAGCGTTCACTTCCAATTGCCGCTCGGCCATCAAAATGCCGAGGTAGATGTCGTTGATCCGGTCGCGCAGGCGGTCGAGCTGCACCTCCAGTGACGCCTTCTCCGCCGTTTCCGTCGCAGCGTTCACCCGCTTGGCGTTCCGCACGCTGCTCCCTCCGTAAATGACTTGGTTGAGATCCACCGTGGCCCGGTACTGATCCTTCGGCAGGTCGATGGCTATCGGCAGCGGCAGATCGCCCGGGAACTTCGGCACCTCGTTCTGGTAGCTTCCCTGCGCGTTGATCTCCACCTGCGGGATCAAGGCCGAAGAGGCCGCCCGGTCTTTCGCCTGCCGTTTCAGCCCCGCCAGCTCCCGCCGCACGGTGAGCGGCGAGCGGGTCACCGCCGCCTGCCGGCATTCTTCCAAGGTCAATACGGTCTTCTGCGCCGCCGCCGGAAAGACGGACAGCGACAGGAACAAAACTGAAAATACGGTTCGGATCATACAAAAACCAGGCGATTCTATGGACAATGTTACGAAAATAAGCGGGAAATGTCAAATTTAGCACTAACTTTGGAAAATTCCATTCAGCGACTACTAACTCAAAAATTCCGATAATCATGAAACTCCAAACCACGTTAGTCATTTTGGCCGGGATAATACTTTCGGGAGGGGCATACGCCCAGCGGGGGCGTACCGTGACGCCGTTCACGCCGCGCGTGACGGACTCCACGGGCAGGAAGGTCTATGTGCAGCCCCAGGAAAAGAGACAGTCTCGCATTGCGATCACTTTCGGCTACGGCTACTCGGCGGTAACCTCTTACGACAGTTACGCCAACGGCATTTTTCCGTTCACGGAGAACAATTCGCCGAGCGCACAGAATGTGCCGGCGGGGCATATTACGGGCAGCCTGGGGGCGATCAGCGTGGGCTTTAACTACGAGATCAATCCGTGGCTGGAACTCAATATCCCGTTCGTCTACTCGCACAACAACGGACGGCAGGAGTTCCGCGAAGTGACCAGAACCGGGCAGAAGGACGATTGGTTCACGATTTTGCCGACCTTGCGCATCAACTGGGTGCGGAACAACTGGCTCTCGGTTTACACCCGGGCGGGGATAGGCATAGGGCTCGGGAACCGCTGGGTGTCGGTCGATCAGGATCAATCCGCCAAAGCGGTCTTCGCTTACCAGATTTCGCCGGTGGGGGTTGAAATGGGGAAAGGGAGGTGCTGCTTCTTCGTCGAAGGGGGGTACGGATTCACGGGGGCTGTGACGGCAGGGATCAAGCTCAAGGTGGGGAAAGTGCTCAAGGACGGGCGAACCAGTACGGGTCGGCAAGTGAACTGGTACGACAAGTACCTGCATTAGCGGCAGGTAGTATAATCAGTCGGGGGCCGTATCTTTTCCCGCTTCCGCCACTGCGGAAGCGGGAAAAGTGTTTTTTGTGCCGGCACCGCGGCCTCCTGTTTGGAAAAACGGGGCATTATTAAGATTTCTTAAAAAGTAAATAAAAAAGTACCTTTGTCGCTCTGTTTTTACTCTTTTCAAGAAACTATGGAATGGATTGAAAACCTCTTTCTCGGCAGCGGAGTAGCCCACTCGATCCTGCTGATCGCACTGACCGTCGCTGCGGGGATCGCCCTCGGGAAGATCAAGATCGCCGGCATCTCGCTGGGCGTCACCTGGATTCTGTTCGTGGGGATCGCCCTGAGCCATTTCGGCATGCGGATCGACCCGACGACATTGCACTTCGTCAAGGAATTCGGGCTGATTCTCTTCGTCTATTCGATCGGACTTCAGGTGGGGCCGAGCTTCTTCTCGTCGCTCAAAAAAGGGGGGCTGACGCTCAATATGCTCGCCGCGGCTATCGTCTTCCTGGGGGTGGTCATCACCTACCTGCTCCATGTCGGCACCGGGATTCCGATCACGACGATGGTGGGGATTCTCTCCGGCGCCGTGACCAACACGCCGGGCCTCGGGGCTGCCCAGCAAACGTACAGCGACATGACCGGCATCAACGACCCGTCGATTCCGTTAGGCTATGCCGTAGCTTATCCGCTGGGGGTGATCGGGATCATCGTTTCGATCATGGCCGTCCGCTTCTTTTTCCGCATCAAATTGGACAAGGAGGTCGAAGCGGCCCACGCCGGCGACCAGGACGACAGCGGCGCGCAGCGGATTTCGATTCTTTTGGAAAATCCGGTGATTGCGGGCAGGAACGTGGGGGACATTTCCGGTCTGATCGACCGCACGTTCGTCATCTCGCGCGTGTGCCACGGAGCGGACGGACGGACGGAGATCGCCAGCAACAACACGACGCTGCAGCTGGGCGACAAGCTCTTCGTGATCGCTGCGCATAAGGACGAGGAGGCGCTGGTGGCGTTCCTCGGGCACAAGATCGACATGGATTTTTCGGAATGGGAGAAACTCGACAGCCATTTCATCTCGCGGCGGGTGATGATCACCAAGCCGGAGCTGAACGGGAAACGGTTGGGCGACCTCAGGCTGCGGAGCACTTACGGGATCAACATCACGCGGGTGAACCGGGCGGGGGTGGACTTGGTGGCCAACCGGAACCTCCACTTGCAGATGGGCGACCGCGTGACGGTGGTGGGGACGGAAACCGGCGTGGCCGAGGCTACGAAGGTGCTCGGGAACTCGATGCGGCGGCTGCGGGAACCGAACCTGATTCCGATTTTCATCGGGATTTTCTTGGGGGTGCTGTTAGGGAGCATTCCGATCCTGCTGCCGGGCATTCCGCAGCCGCTCAAACTCGGCCTGGCGGGCGGGCCGCTGATCGTCTCGATCCTTATCAGCCGTTTCGGGCCGCAGTATAAGGTGGTGACCTACACGACGATGAGTGCCAACCTGATGCTGCGCGAAGTGGGGATCGCCTTGTTCCTGGCCGGTGTGGGCCTGGGGGCGGGCGAGGGATTCGTGGAGACGATCGTGGACGGCGGAGGGTATAAGTGGATCGGCTACGGGGTGCTGATCACGATGGTGCCGCTGCTGTTAGT